>CALDJV010000894.1 GCA_937899305.1 uncultured Cytophagaceae bacterium | reverse complement strand
TCTGCAACTGGTATTTATCAAAAATAAACAAATTTTTGACCTGCGAAAGGTCAGTCTTTAAGTAAGGATAAAAAAATAACCTTTCGGTTTGACAAGTTGGAAACCACCACTATTATTAGATGGTTTTATTGTTTCGCTTCGTTTATTGTTAAATGGCTGCGCAAAGTGACACAAAACTATGGACTATTGACCATCGACTATGGACTAAAAACGAACCCTCAACTTGAAGTCAAAACGAAACTTTATTTTTTACGAATTTCTAAATATGATTTTTTTGACTATGAATTTAACAAAAGTATTGTATCAACGCATAGGCCAGGTTTTATTGATCACTAGCTTGGTACTGGTTTTAGGTGCTTGTGAGAAAAAAATAGATGCCAGTAACGCCAAAACATTCAGTACTTCCTCTAAAGCCATGCAAGCGTCTTTGCCTACAGAAAAACAAGCCGCTTTTGAAAAGGCGATTCGTGCCATTGCCTACACTTATATAGATGTAAGCTATGTGGAGGATAAAAATCCTAAGAAACCATTTTCGGCAGATTTACGGAAAAAACTAGATGGACTCACTTATGAGCAAGTCATGAAAATGGGCGAAGAAATCCAGGCTAAGTTAAGAAAAGATGCTTTGAAAGAAATTGGGCCACAAGTAGAAAAGTTACGCAAAGAAAAAGCCGCGGCCGAACAACAGGCCGCCATCTTGAAGCGCCTTGAGATCAAAGAAGCAAAGTTTGAATATGGTGCATCAGAATATTCGGATGGCTATGTTTTAAGTTACACTTACAAAGTGGTAAACAACTCAAAAATTACGTTGCGTGCAATTACCAGTGTAGACGTTAAAATAATGGCTCCCAATAGTACCAAACCTTGGTACGCGACAGATCGTTTTTTTAGAAGAACAAATATTGTGATCAATGAAAATGAGGGAGAGGAATATAAAGATGGGTTGAAACCTGGTCAAGAAATTACCATTACAAAGAATGGAATCTCTGGCTCTAAGTTTGGACCTGACAATCAACCCGCCAAAAACGCTGCATTGCAGGTAACTTTGCTAGAGGTGGAAGATGTAACAGGAAAGAAGTATGCTGTTTTTGGCCCCGAGCAACAAAAACAATTAGATGATTTCTTGAAGAACTACCCCGAATTGGCCAAATAGGGTGGAGTAAGGCCAAAGCGAAAGTATTTCAAAGCAATTGATTTTCTGAGTAAGATCAATTGCTTTTTGGGTCCTTAAGCTTAACTTGGCTATGGTCAAGAACCAAGTCCATCTCAAACCAATGACTCCAAAAACGAATGAATATTTTTAATAAATCTCTGGAAAAGCGACTAAGTACCGCCTCCCCGCTTTTACTCAACCTATTTTTAGTGACCATCGTTTTTTGCACCTACTTTTGTGCCTATGGTTTTCGCAAGCCCTTCACTGCTGGGGCTTTCAATTTAGACTTTAAAATTCCATTGCTCAATGTTACCCTGGGTTACAAAACCCTGTTGGTAGTGGCCCAAACCTTGGGCTATGCAACGGCCAAATTTATTGGGATCAAACTCATTGCTGAGATCAAAAAAGACAACGGGATACTCATCCGGACTTTGGTGATTTTACTCACTGCGGCTGGAGCAAGCTGGATATTGTGGGCCATTACTCCTGCTCCCTATAATCTGGTCTTTATTTTTATCAATGGTTTTCCCTTGGGATTGGTTTGGGGGGTAATGTTGAGTTTTATTGAAGGACGCAAACACACCGAACTGTTCGGTACTGGGTTGAGCGCTAGTTTTATTTTTGCCGCCGCTTTTAGCCAGCAGATTGGTCAGTCGGTGCTCAAGTGGGGAGTATCAGAGTATTGGATGCCCTTTGTTGTCAGTGGGTTTTACTTTGTACCCATGCTATTGATGGCCTGGCTACTAGGCCATACGCCTCCTCCCAACAAAGAAGACATTCGCCTCCGCAAGGTAAGAGAGCCCATGGATGGACGCCAACGTCGTCAGTTTTTGAGAAACTATTTGGGAGGGATTGGATTCCTCATGATTTTGTACATGTTACTCAATGCTTTTCGTGAAACCCGCAGTGGATTTGCTAAAGAGATTTGGGCAGGGATTGATAAAAATGCAGATTTAGCCGTGTTTACCCAATCTGAGATTGTAGTAAGTGTAGTCATCTTGGTGTTGTTGAGTTTGTTGGTATACATTCGAAAAAACGCCCAGGCTTTTTATGTTACCCTCATTGGAGTAGGGGTGGGGTCAGCTTTGGTAGGCATCAGTTCCTTGTTGTATGCCCAAGGACTCATTACTGGGTTTGTCTGGATGATCCTGATTGGTATGGGTACCTATCTTGGTTACATTCCCATTGGCTCTTTTTTGTTTGACCGTTTGCTGGCCGCCTCCAATACCAAAGGAACCGTTGGTTTCCTGATCTATATGTTTGATGCCTTTGCCTACATTGCCAGCATTTCGATTATGCTCTACAAAAACCTATCATTTGCCCAAGTCAACTGGGTTCAATTCATGCAAAACTTTGGCTATTGGCTGGCCATCATCAATGTGACGATGTTGTTATTGGCCTTGATTTTTTTCTGGCAGAAAATTAAAAAACTAGGCGCTCAAAGCTAACTTTTCTCGGGGTAAATCTATATATTGAAGACACGGAGATGCGATTCATTGATGGCTTAATTGTTAAATTGTTCCGCTATGCTCATTGTTGCACTTTTCTATTGCTACATTGTTCCGCTCGTATATTTATAAAAAGGAAATTACTATTT
>CALDJV010000893.1 GCA_937899305.1 uncultured Cytophagaceae bacterium | reverse complement strand
GGGGTGACTACGGCAGTGATGCGGGCTTTGCGAAAATCGCTGAATCCGCATTCTAAAGCTTTAGGCATTTATGTTTGCGGAGGCAAAGGCAAACATTCGCTCAAAACTCCTCAGGAATTGATCCGAGTAGGTGACCAAACTGGACTAGATGGACATTACCTGGCTGAATGCAGCAAGTTGAGCGCCAAAGTAGACAACACGGCAATCCAAGATGGTTTTCAATTGTATATCCATAACTTTGTGGTAAGCGACGAAGGCGACTGGACTGTGGTGCAACAAGGAATGAAAACTGAAGATAAAAGTGCGCGACGGTATCACTGGCATTCGGGTACTTTAGCGTCTTTTGTAGAAGAACCTCACGCCGCTATTTGCGGCGAAAACCAAGGAAGCATTTTGAATCTAGTAGACAAACAAGCCCGCCCTACCAAAGAAGGTATTCTGAATATTTTGAAAGAAAACCCTGATAAGATCCTCAAAGAAACCCAAAGAATGGTATTGCCAGGCTACTGTGCGGTTAAACCCAAAGATGTCAACTTCAAACGACTGGGTAGTGTATTGTGGCTGGCTCAGGAAGCCCAAACCACCGATTTCAAGGATTTGCTATTGCTAAAAGGGCTGGGTCCACGTACTTTGCAATCGCTTACGCTGGTAAGTGAGGTCATTCACGGAACCCCTTCCCGATTTCAAGACCCAGCCCGTTTTTCGTTTGCCCACGGAGGCAAAACCGCCCGACCTTTTCCAGTACCCACCCGCGTATACGACGAAACCATTGCTACCTTAAAAACCGCAGTAGAACGAGCCAAAATGGGGAATACTGACAAGCAAAAAGCCATTGCCAAGCTCACGACAATTGCCCAAAAAGCCGAAGAAAATTTTGTACCTACAGAAAAAGACAGCAACAGCCTGGAAAAATTGATGGAAAAAGAAAAACGGGACTCTTGGAAGTACGGAGGGCGTACCATTGAGGGATATGTAAAACCGCCTACAAAAAATCAAAACCAGGAGGTTAACAAGAATAATAAAGGTGGGCAATTGGGTTTATTTGATTAGGGAAAGAGTAAAATAGTTTACATCATATTATACCTGCCAGGTTTTGAAAATCTGGCAGGTATAAATTTCCCTAAATCCTGTTTTTCTTCAAGAAAACTTATCAGCCTTTGGCTTCTAAGAAGGTCAAATTTTGCTACACTATCTAGTAGTATCATTCACCTTTTCAGAGATCTTGCTAAGTCACAATTTTATACTGACTCTTGTCCTTGATAATATTTATTATTTGTCCAGGGTAATCCTTGTAATCATCATAACTCTTGCCTTTGGCAAATGCTACTGGGATTAAATTCGCACCATCGTCATTTTCGGGCACACAGTAGAGTTTTCTATAATGCCTATTGACATCTCTTACTTTTACTCGAATTTGCGAAACAGAATGATTCTGGTTGGTTTTAAAAACTTTTCCAGTTTCATTTTGTGATATCGCCTGACTGGACACTCCTGGTTGAGACGATGCTACTTTTTTAGCCGATACCGGCACCGTTTTAGGTGTGTTTTGTGAGGTTGTTTTAGTAGGCGATATTATTTCAGTCTTAGGTTCTGCTCTCTGGGCCTCTTCTGGAATGGCTTGATAAGCCCGTAACCCATCATAACTAAACCCGAGAAAAAACTTTACTCTAGTGTTGATGTTATTGGTATTATCAAACCTGCATTTCGATAATGTACCGTCTCCGTTAACAATATATCCTCCTCTTATAGGTACAAAAAACACGGAAATCCCCAGTCCATCCAGTTCTATTTCCCCGGTTTTTCGTTCAGTTCCAGTGCTTCCACTACCTACACTTTTAATGGTTCCAGTCACCTCTTTTAAACGAGAATGATCAGCAAAAAAATCTTGACGAGAAGCCTGCATATCTCCCAAGCTGTCTTTTGATACCAATTGTTCAAGCCCATTTTTCTCATTTTTACCCAGCCATTCAAAACTACTCGCCTTTCTAAAAGCCAAGGTGCTTGCTTTGCTTCTACAATAATTTTGGTATTCGGCAAACTTTTTACGCTTGGTAGAGTCAAAACTCTGGCCTTCATTGAGGATCTGAATAATGTATAAACAGTACAGATAGTAAGCAATCTTTATTTTAAAGACGAGATTGCCATTATTTTTTTGATCTAACGCCCTATTAAAAAATTCAATTAGGTTGGTGGCCTGTTGAACATCAATGTCAAATGACTCGTGGCGAATGGCTTTCATCCACCTTTTAAAATCTCGTAAAGTAGGATTGTTCTCTAAATTAAAACGTAAAAATTCTGTTATTTCCTTTAACTCATTCATATTGAGGCCTTGAAAGCTGGATTGTGGATTGTCGGAAATGATTTTCTCAATATAGGCATTGTGCCACAGGGTTCTCAATGCAGGCGTTTTAGCCGAATTTATTTTACTTTTATATTTTTCATTCTCAAAATCCCTGAATAACGATAACCTGGCAAGGTTCCCTTCCATGATCTCTTCAAATTTACTCTTCTTGGTCCTGATCCACCCAGTAGTCTGCTGGTTGTTTTCATTGGTAAACTCGTCACCTTCACCTTGTTCTGAATTAGGCACATTACTAGGAACTGGGGTATATTCTCGGTTATTGTATTTTTCCCAAAAATCTAAAGCTTTAGTAATGATTTCTACCCCAAGGTCTCTTTTATTGATGTACCATTCATATTCCTTGTCCTCCAAAAAATCTACAAAATCTTTATGCCCTGATATTTGTCGACC
>CALDJV010000892.1 GCA_937899305.1 uncultured Cytophagaceae bacterium | reverse complement strand
TTTTTGGGCAATATGCCTCTTAATCAAAATGCTTGCCGCTCACTAATGGTTTGATGGTGGTAATAAATCGTCATTATTTCAATTCTTAGGTCACTTGAGGGTAATCATTCAAGATGGGACTTTTAAAAATGCAAGTCTCAATCCTAATTATGTAAAACAAGCTTGGTCTGCCTCAAACATAAGTATCACTGGTGAAACCAAACCGGGCAAGAGAAAATTAAAACGTGTGGGTGGAGCCGCTATAGAAATGTCTCAGTGGGGGGCGAAAACAGCATCTTTGAGAGTGAGAAATTGCCAATTTATCAACAACGATGTTCCTCACTACCGAGGTATTGGCGAAAACCAAAATGGAGCCGCCATCCGTTTCAACAACTTCAGTTTTGGAGAGGTTTATAATTGCCACTTTGAGGGGAACAAAGCAGTTACTGGAGCAGCTCTAGCCGGTACCTCTATCAATCGACTTACCGTTGTAAACACTTATTTCAAGGGGAATATTTCTAATGGCTACCTCACTGGTGGAGGCGGTTTTATGAATGTAAAGCCAGGCGCACCAGCCATTAGAGTAGACCGTACCATTTTACCACTTGAAGTTTTTGGGAGTACATTTGAGGCCAACGAAAGCAACCACAATGGTACTGTAATGCAAATATTCATTGGTGGAGTACCAGATGGCACTCAAAGGTTCCCCAAAGGGGTAGCAGCAACCATTGATAATTGCTATTTTACTCGCAATAAACACCACGGATACAAAGGGGCCATCAACCCTAAGAAAGATGGTTTTATGGCTTGCATCATCTTTAATTCTAAGGTAGCCAATGGAGGGAGAATAAAGTTAACCAACACCACTTTTGACAACAACTTTGTGGGTCAATCCAATGTGAGGTTCATTCACAACTTTGAAGTGTCTAACTGTATATTTGCCAATACTCAGTATTTAAATCAAAGTGTTTCATTTGTTCCCAAAAACCAAAGAGGAGCTGCATTTATACAAACTGGAAGAGGATCTTTTACAAATTGTACTTTTTATAACAATGAGCCAACCCTTGGAATGGCCGCTTCTGGTATCATGTCTTGGCAAGCTGGGCTTGCTTCCAAAGTAAGTGTAAACAATTCTGTTTTTGTTAGAACCAACAAGGATAAAAAAATCAAGCAAGCCATTACACCTTTATCAGGGAAGAATAATATTCAGTTTATACCAGGGGTAACCATTACGGCCAAAGATTTTGGTTTTGTATCTAAAACCAAACCTGCTCTTAGTAACCCTGGTATCAGAGCATCTTACTACAACCGAAACTTTGTATTTGGTAAAAAGGTCAGAACCTTGAGATTGTGCGCAAACAGTGCTTCCGGAAAAGGAGGACTAACCAGATGTGGTGGGGCAAGAATTACCAACACAAACACATTGGTAACAGAATCGTTAGAAGACGAAGGCACAAAAGTATTGTTATTTCCTAACCCAAGTACTGACATGTTAGGCATAAAAGGCTTACAAAACAATGTGGATATTACCATTCGTAATACTCGAGGTGAAATTGTTTTAGAATCTAAATCGCAACATCCATCAAAAAAATTGAATATAAGCACCTTGAAACCCGGTGTTTACGCCGTATTTGTGAATGGCAAAATACATAGATTTATCAAAAAATAGAATAACACGCGACGATTACAAAACTCAGGAGTTTGAACTCCTGAGTTTTATTATATTTAAGCAAGACAGTCAATCGGAACCGTGTACCCATATTATTTGGTAAATGCCCGTAGCATAAAAGCAGGGAATGGTTCAGTAGGTCTGGTACCCTGAGACAATCATCAAGAACGGGTAAAATGTAATATCAAAGACTCAATCTTTTGAATGCATTGCCTCTATAAAAGTGTGGTAATTGACGATGTCGGCAAAGTCTCGCGGGGTTTTACCATTAATTTTTACGAGTCCCTTGGGGTTTACCCTTTTCGCGATTTTGGCAAAGTCCTTCTCAAAATCCTTCATCCGTTGTTGACTAGGGTATTCTGTAATGAGCAATACATTCCAACTTTTATCGGTCATTTTTGTAGGTGGTAAAGTCAACACTTGGTGAGCGTTGATGTAGCCCTGGCGTTTACCTTCATCTCTGGCTTTAGCCCAATTGTGTTGTAAGCATTTCATATAATCGGCATAATCAGAGGCATTGCGCAACCGCATTTGATTGACCGCCCAAACTGGCCCATCGTGTTGAAAAGTTTTAGAAGCATGCTGAGATGTTGCTATTTTTTGAACCGAAAATACCTTAGAAACGATGACCCATTTTCCCTCTATTTTGAGCAAACTCATGTAATCGGTTACTATCCGACCTTTACCACGTTTAACGAGCTTGGCAAAGGCGGCATCCCCAGCAATGTCTAGCTGAGTAATGGCAATGCTATTGGCTGAACGAACAGGACTTTTACTGGCTCTTTTTACGAAGTCAGTAGCCGAAACCTGATGATATTTTCCTGTACGTACAAACTTCAGTTGCGCCTGTTCATGAAAGGCCTTTTGTAGTTGATGATTGGTAACATAATGCATCAAGATTTGGCGAATGGCTTTGGTTTCTTTGGCTGGATTTTGTGACCAAACTAAAGGTGTACTAGTACAAAAAAACAGTAAGAAAATTCCTGGGGACTTAAAAAAAAGTGATTTCATGATCATTGAATTTTGAATAAACAATGTCCAAATAAAGCCACCAGGAGGGGGGAAGTCTATCAAAATGATCGGTTTGATAGTCCAACCGATCATTTAAACACACTTTTGATCGTTTTTAGAGTGTCTGGTGTTGTTTTCTAAAACTGGAGGGAGTCATACCAGTTTGCTTTTTAAAGAGTGTATTAAAAGCCGAAAGGGTATTGAAGCCTACCTCAAAAGCAATGCTGGCAATTTTTTTAGGAGGCTTTTCAGAAACCAAAAGGGCTTTTTTGGCGGCCTCGATACGGTAATAAGCCACCAGTTCGGCATAGGTTTGATGAAACTGTGCATTGATTACCTGTGATAAAGTATGAGTGGTAATGTTGAGAGACTGAGCCAGTTTTGCCAGGGTCAAATTTGAGTTAAGGTATGGTTTTTCTTCTTTCATCAACTGGGCTAATTGATGGGCGTATTGTTGAGCCTGGTCTTGAGAAAGTGAGGAGCTATAGTATTTGCCTTTTTCAGCAATGAAAAGATTGCTGTGGGTGAGCCCTAGGTATATCATGGCATACATAACCAATAGGTAAAGCATCAAGCCAATAAATGGCACTGGAAAAGCAATTAAGAAGTGAGCAACAAAAGTGAGCCAAATAATCAAAATCCCGGCCCACAAGCCCCACAGCCATTTGTGAATTAAAGTGGGCAGCAATCTACGGTGTGGCCACAAACGTACTGCTGTCCAGACTAAGTATACCAGCATTTGCCCCAAAATGGCCCCATAAGTAAGTTGCCACCAAAGTAAATGATGGCTGGGAACAATAAAGGGAGAAAAAATGCAAAAAATAAGCCCAGGGATGAAATGTACCCTATGTTGGCGTTGCAATTGAAAGTTTTTGCGAAGAAAAAAATGAGTGTAGAGCCAAATCAAAGGGCCAATTGACAAAAAGAAACCAATGGTGATGTTGAAATAAAACAACATTGATTTGCCACCGACATAAAAAACCAGCGTTTTGCCCATCCGTAACGCAACCCCCAAAAAGAGCAGGGCTAATATGCGATTGGCTTGCTTTTTTCCATTTTTGAGTTGCCACAACATGCCACTTAAAAACAAGCCGTTGAGCGTCATGAGCGCACTCAACATCGCCGATGTTTCTGGGGAAAGGGTCATTGAACGAAAGTTTAAAAGCAGGAAACGATTGGTAATTTGTAGTGCATCATTCGGCAGGCCTGGTAGCCTAAGGCAATCATTAAAAATGGCCAGTTACAAATTACCAATGATCTATAAATCATGATCAGTCATTTACCACATTTTGTGGATTGCCTTCAATGAAATTGCGTACATTCTCAACCGCGGTTTGCATTAAACTAGTAC
>CALDJV010000891.1 GCA_937899305.1 uncultured Cytophagaceae bacterium | reverse complement strand
GCGCTCGTAGCAGGGCTACGGGCAATAAAAGGAACGAAGTGTAGCGAAGAGGGATCAAACTAAATTGGACAGTTATTGCGAACGCGTTACTAAATAAGAGAAGCATTATTTCAGTATTGAGGAGGGAAGGTTCATTACCAGTATTTGTTCACTCAGGTAGCCTAAATCAGTAAATTAGATTTGACTCCTAATGACACCTATAATGACTATAATGGCAAACAGTTGAACAAAGAAAAACAGGGTTGCGCCAAATGATTGAAAAAATGCCGTTGTATCTTTTTTCTTCTTCTTGAATATTTCATAATTAATCCAAATGATTGAAATATAAACAAGAGGGTTGAACATGAGGCCTTCTTTGGTGATAACAAAACTAATAAGTCCTATCAAAGTAGCTTGCCCCATCACAAAAGCATTGATCGCCAGGTGTTCTGCATAATTGTATTTTTGAAAAATAAGTTTCGTGGAAATGCTCAGCCATAGGATAGAAAGGATCCAAAAATACTTAAAGTACAATTTAATAAACCTACCCGCCTGATATCCTATGTTGTAGACCTTAGAATGCACCTGCTTTGCTTCAGTTTTTACCACAATGGCCGCATCTATAACCAAGTAAATAGTGACCACAATGATGAGAAACGAAATGGGATTGAAAATATTTTTTCTTTTTCCTTTGATGAAATCATTGACAAGCCCGTGTGGATTCACACACAAATGCTTTACATTAAACAAAAAACCTTTGTTCATGTTGGTAATCGTAGAAAATCCGCTGCTGAAAATAGAGGCGAAAGTAATCCTGGCTACATTGGATGGTTGGCCGCAATTGGGGCAAAAATTACTCTGATGTTCGTAGTTACAGTTGATACATTTCATTACAGGGCGTACATTGTACTTTAGTTGGGAGTTTTAATTTAGTCCACGGTCGATAGTCCATAGTCCACAGTAGCGCAAAGCGGTATAACTAACTCATCGCTTCGCGCAGCCATTTAACAATGCAACAATGAGCCGAAGGCGGAACAATAGAAGTTAATCATCGCCTTACGCAAGATTCTTCCTTCGTCAGGAGAGCTTTAACAATGTAACAACAAGCCACAGGCAAAACAATAGAACTACACTTTTTTTAGAAAATAAGTGGTTTGTTGAAAAAAGAGTAAAATAGGCTTTCTTTGTTTTGACACCACCTCTAAATCGTAGTCTGAAAAGATGTCTTCCCAATCGGCTTCCGTTTTATTCTGATAAGTCATTTTAGAGTGCCCAAAGTTGATGATGAAATCTACAAATTGAGTAGCCAGTTTTTGAACGACATGATTGTAGGTGTCTTCAATAATGACCACATTTTTGGCGACTCTTTTTGCCTCGCTTATCAACTGAATCGGATCATCTGAATGGTGTAAAACCGTCAACAATAAAACCGTGTCAAATGTATCTGTTTCAAAAGGAAGGGTAGTGCCATCGTAAATCATAGGTTTGATGCGTTCCACAATAGACAAATCTTTGATATCGATGGGCACTACCTGGAACCCATTATTCATAAGATGGTCAGCAATTAAACAATTGCCACTGCCTAAGTCTAAAATTCGACTATTGGGAGTCAAAAAACCGGAGAACTTGAGTACCTTGTTTTGAATCCAGGTATCCAGAATAGATGACAGGCCTCTTCGGACCCAGGCCACCCGTTTGATCGTTTTTAGTATCATATGGTTTTAGAGATATGCCTCTGTTCATGTACAACATTTTCTATCTCTGCTCTAGTTCTGTGGTAGGCCAAACCGCTAAAAATATTTATATTCACATATTACTTTGAGGCCTGATCGAAAATACCATGGAAACAAGTAGCACCTTTTGGAATGCAGTACAATTGACTTCTGCTTTAGACACTTCCGAGAAGATCTTGAAAAGATTACAGGAAATAGACTGGAATGCGTTTGAAGCCAAACAGGATCTACATTTCTTGCATCAATTATTACTTGAACTAGAAGAAAAAGAAGGCATTACCGAATTACATCATTGGGTTACCGAGCAGTTGAACGAAGTGATAGGCTTGCGTTTGATGCATAATTTTGGCCACGAGGCCACGATTACTGCGACTGCATTGAGCCCTGATGGACAATATTTGGTCACTGGTAGTGATTTGACCTCTAATTATGATTTAGGTGGGGTGGTTCAGGTTTGGGAGCTGGCGTCGGGACGTTGTATAAACACCTTTACTTATATGCCTTGGGGAGTAGGCAGTGAAAGAAATGGAGTAGCGGGCACTTTTAAGTGGTCACCCAATGGCCGTGAACTTGGAGTCGTGTATGCTGAAAATCACGTGACTCATATGAACCCGTTTGCTGCTTCCGAAGATGCGACTCATCCAGCTACTCAAACCTGCATTGCTTTTTTAGATGGAGCGGGTTACGCGGATTATGCCTGGGCACCTGATGGAAAAACCATGGCCTTTGCCCATTACTTTGGCAAAGATGAACTACCCATAGGCATTCAATATTTGTTTGGAGGCTGGGCTTACCAAAGCATTCTGCCTATTGTAGAAGAGGATGAAGATACCGATGATTATGAAGCGTGTGCAGAAGACGAAGTGATTCCAGAACAAGTAATGCCAGCTCATTATTCTGAAGAAGAATTTCCCTTTTTGTCCTGGATTGGCTGGAGCAAAGATGGGCAGCGAATTTTTGGTAATTCGTTTGATCGTATTTATGACAGTGGCCAGGGGCGGGCTTATTGTGTAGAAGCCCACAGTGGTCGCCCTATTTATAGCCTAGAGGTGGGGCGTAATGTGGCTTGGAGTACCAACGATCGGTTTTTTGCTTATACCTTGCCAGCCGGAGGTGGTTGGGTAAGTACGTCGCCTTCTCGGCGCTTTCCATACACAGGCTTTGTCATTGCGGATGCACAAACAGGCCAAACACTTTTAGAAAATACCACTCTGGCCAATATCGTAGAGTTTCATTGGCATGACAACCACCTTGCAGTCATCACGCATCAAGACGATGGGCTGCCTGCCATGGTACATATCTATTACGTAGATCAACCCATTTGTTCGTTTGTTACGGGGCAGCATCGTAAGGACGGTTATGCCCCTTTTCCTGACCGTTGCCTTTGGAGCTGGGCCCCCGATGGCAAACGCGGAGTGGTACTTACCCAGGCAGGTTTAGAATGTTGGGAAGTAGATGAAAAACCATCTTTAACCGGAACATTTAAATGTGCAAACGACATAGAAACCATTTTGTGGGGAACTGGCGAAACCATTGCCTGTGTAGGGAAGAAAAGAGTGGAGTTTCTCCATATGCCCACTGGCAAGATACTATATACTCAGCTCATGACTGGCTCACGAGAGGAGTTGATGGTGAACCAACCTTCTCCTTTATGCACTGAAAGTAAGGATTATAACCTTATTTTCCCTACGATGCCATTGTTTCCATTACAGGATCTCACCCACAAAGATGAGTATCATTGGTTGGCGGCTTTCCCTTCAGGCACACAGGGCCCAGTAATTTGCCCAGAAACACTCCAAAAAGACTTGGATGATCATCTACAGTTTGTGTTGGTTTATCTGGATGAGTCAGAGGCAAAGGCCTGGCCTTTTCGTTGGGGAAAATGTCCAGTGTGTCCTAATTTGGAAGCAGCCCTTGAGCAGCATTTACTGGATCATTGTTTTGACAAAGAGGCGTTGGAAGATTTGAAAAGCACCCTTGCTCAAAAAGTAGATACGCTCCCTTTTGATCTCAGTGTCATTGTCCCAAAAAACATGGCATTACCTCCACTCGATGGATTGATATCGAGCTATGATGAAGCCATTGCCGCCTATGATGTAAACAAAGGCAGCTACATCAAAGATGAGCATTTTTACCTTCAAACGTTATTTTTGACTCTATGCAAACAACCACAGCAGGCGCTCGAAAGGGCGGTTCAGGCCAAAGAGTTTTACATACAAGCGGCTGCCTTGAGTCAAGCTGCTTTGCTGGCGGCAAGTACTGGTGAGGTAAAAAATGCCTGGTTTTTTGTCAAAGAACTAGAAATTAGACTGGCAAATCATGGTAGCTTAAGAGATTGGTACCATACCTATGTATATGCCCCCTTGTACGGAGCTTATCGTTTGCTGGGAAAACCCAAGGAAGCTGAAGAAACGCTTGCCAAGGCAATGGTGGCGATTGAAAACGAATCCAATGCTTTTCAAAAATGGCGGTTATTGGCCGAGGCGCATTTTCACTGTGGAGAATTTGATCAGGTACTCAAAATTTATGAAGCCCATGGCGACAAGGGAGGGACTTTTAGCTTAAGCATGGAACTCAGTTTAGTCATCTTGGTGGTAGCCAAAGCCCCACTAGAGGTGGTAGATCAATTGTTGGCTATTTTGGCGCCCAATGCCACCCGTAATAATGATGCGCTGGGAGAAATGATCGAAGCCCGTTTTTTCCGTGAAAAACATTGGTCAGGTTTGAGCACTTATCTGAAAAGACTTCCTCATAATGCCCACAGCATAGCGCATATATTGAAAGCGTTGTGTAAAACAGGCGCAAAAGATTTGGCTCAAAAATTACTAGAGGAAATAGCGCAAGAGCAGGGCCGATTTGAGGATACTTTCAAGGGCAAAGAGGAGCTTATGAATGTAAGGGCATTGATAGAGGGGGAATTGGTGCATCAAGAGGTGACCGAGCGGGTAAATGAAGTGGTGACCAATATTGACCATTACCGAAGTCTATCTACTTGGCAATCTAAGGAAAACCCCTGGCCCTATATTTATTCATTGTTAGAGGCGACTACTTACCTGGAAGATACAGAAGGTACTTTAGCACTTTTACCTTTGTTTGGTACTCCATTGGGCATCCTCAAAGGTGTGATCGAAGATGAAATGGTTACCTTAGGGTTTCGGAAGAAATTATGGCAACATTTTGCCCCCACTTTTCAGGCCCAAGCGGTAGAGACTCACCTTGATCTGGCGCATTGTGCTTACATTGTAGGAGATACCGTGATTTTGAATCAATGCATTGAACAGCTGAAAAATGCAAGTTTAGAGCAGAGTGGTAGAGAGAAAGCGGATACTTTGGAAAATTTAACTACGCTTTTGTTGGCTTGCGGACAAGTAGAAGAGGCCCATCATTTTTGGGAAAAGCAAGCCGTTAGTGTACGCTTGGATAAAGCCGAAGAATTGCTGGTAACTTTGGCACGCGAAGGACAACTCAATGCAATAGATGCCATGATCAAACGAATGAATCCAGAAGACCAGATACGAGCCATCATGCAGGTCCTGAAGCAGTATATCAAAGAACGAATTCCAAACGCAAAATATATTCATGAACTCTAAACAGGCGGAGGCCCACATACGCTGGATACGAGGCGCCCGACGATTGGTACATCCTCGGCGCTATAGCAAAATGCATTTCAATCAAGGTAAACGATTATTGAACACTTTATCCCGTCGAGATTTTCGAGCACAGCTTCAATCGGATCGCCTCCAATTTTGTACTTGGTTGCAAGAAAAGAGTATTTTAACTGAGACAATGCAAGCCAAGCATTTCCAGTTGGCTCAAGGCATGGAGTCTGACTGGAAACAGGTTTCAGACCAACCACTTGACGTAACCCAGGAGGCGTTGGCTTGTTACTGGTGGGTTCAGCACTGGCATCGTGACGACGACCACGACGCCCTCATTACGCTTTGGCTGGCTACCGAGGGGCCTGCTTTTACCGTTGAGGCTTTGGTAAATGCCCAAAAACTTTCTCAGGAAATGTATCCCAATGAAGAAGATCGTTTTACATTTTACCATGAGAAAATAGATGTTGAAATCCATTTGATTAGAAAAGCCTTGGCCTTTGCCTCGGAGGAGGTTTATCAAGCGACATTAGCCACCGCAGAAAGGTTGTGGGTTACTTTGGAGATTCCCTATTGGCAAGCGGTTTTTGCCTATCTTTTCCCTGCCCATAGTGATTGGGCAGAGGTGGTAGCAACCCAGGTTTTGCAGCAAGCGCAAGTGTTACCCCAGGTTTACAAATACTTGTTGGCTAGTGGGTTATCTTTGGGTAGTTTGCAGCAAGTGATTCAGAAACACAAAACCATCGAACCAGAGCAGGTAGGCTTTTTGGCCAGTGCAGTTGAGATGCATGGAGCTGCTTTGTGGTCAACCATTTTGGATTTGACCATACAAATGGGCGAGTGGTCAGCGGCCAGCAAACCCATTTTAATGATATTGGCCGTTTTTAAACACCCAGCAGTAGCTCATTATTTTGCGGTACAATTAGACGCTCAAGACGAGTACATCAAGGTTCATGAAAACTATCTTGAGCGTCATTCTGACATTGGCATTCCTGCCTTGGAAAAGTTAACCCAAGAAAAACCTGAGAAAGAAATACCCTATGCTTACGAATGGTTAGATGAGTTAAACAAACCTCCCTTGTCAAATTAAGTAACAACTGCGTAATTATTTTCAGTTTTCATTCTGTCCTTCAAGCTATAGACTTGGTTACCCTGCTATTAGCCAGTTCCTTACCGAGCAGGCTTCTAAACCTGTCAGTCAGGCCCGCCCAATATTCACTAGATGTTATCGGAACCAAACTTTTTCTGAAATCGCAGAACAAAATTTAACTGCTACTAACCTGTAAATCAGGTGCTTTCCCGTGTTCAGTTGACTGCCTCAAACTATTTTTTTTAAAAAATACAAGTGCGCAAAAAGATTGCGTATCACTAGATTTACTTTGAAACATCAATACCGAAAAACGGTATGCAAAACCTAACTTTTAGTAACATCACATAAATAAGTGACTAATTACAACATAAATATAAGTTTTGGGCAGGCTCCATTCAAGCTTACTTCTAATCTTTGGTTGAGCCTCTTCGGAGGTACTGGTTCGAACCCAGCAGCTTGAAAATTATCCACCCAAAATTTTTTAAGTAACGCTTTCAAAATAAGTGTCGAGATTTTAGTAAAATAACTCAACGCTAAACCTCAGAGTTCCTT
>CALDJV010000890.1 GCA_937899305.1 uncultured Cytophagaceae bacterium | reverse complement strand
TTTACAAACATTCAATGAACTTTCCCTAAATTTTTTTAGGGTGGTTTTAAATTTTGTGGTTATCAGCATCGGCAATGTACATATTGTCCTGGCTATCAAAAGCCACACTGGCCGGAACATTCAGTTGCGCATAGGTAGCGGCATATCCATCTCCCAGGGCTCCATCTACTCCAGTACCTGCTACTGTAGATATGGTATTGCTGGCTACATCGATCTTACGAATACGATGGTTTCGAGTATCGGCAATGTATACATCTCCGTGACTATCTAACGCGATGCCACCAGGTTCGTTCAACAAGGCAGTGGTTGCTGACACATCGTCTCCCGAATACCCTTGGATTCCGGTTCCGGCAAAAGTAGTAATGATCCCACTGATCGCATCTACTTTGCGAATACGATGGTTGCCTCGATCGGCAATGAAGACGTTGCCATTGGCATCTACAGCCATGTCTCGTGGGGAATTTAAGGTAGCCGAAGTCGCTAGTCCCTTATCTCCCGAAAAACTTCCAGTACCCGCACCATTGCTGCCCGAACCCGCAATGGTACTGATGTTCCCCATTGCATCTACCTTACGGATGCGTTGGTTGTCCATATCGGCAATGTAAATATTACCATTGGCGTCTACCTCTACATGCCGGGCTTCTCGAAGTGCAGCCAAAGTAGCCAGCCCTCCATCACCCGAAAAACCGATGGCCCCATTCCCCGCCACCGTATTGATGATTCCGTCAGCAACGGTGACTTTACGAATACGGCTATTTTTTCGGTCGGCAATGTATACATCACCATTGCTGTCTACATCGATGCCTACTGGCGAAGACAACAAAGCATTGGTAGCCAACCCGTTATCACCCGAAAACCCTGAACCATTTTTTCCCGCAAAAGTAGAAATGTTTCCCGTAGCGGCGTCTACCCTTCGGATGCGATGATTGTTGCGATCGGCAATGAATACGTTACCGTTGGCATCTACCGCCACAGTAATTGGGCTATTCAAACGCGCCAAGGTAGCGTCGCCCCCATCGCCCGAAAAACCAGAATAACCATCACCCGCAATGGTAGTGATGATTCCAGTGGTGCCTAACACCTTGCGTACACAATGGCACCCCTTATCAGCAAAATAAACATTGCCATTGGCGTCTACATCCAGCCCTCCGGGAATGTCTAACTTGGCGAAAGTAGCCGCCCTTCCATCTCCATCATACCCTGCTTCGCCGGTTCCGGCAAACGTAGAAATAATACCAGTAGTGGCCTCTACTTTGCGAATGACGTGATTGAGAATGTCGGCGATGTATACATTGCCATTGGCATCTACTGCTACTCCTCCTGGAGTATTGAGTTGCGCCTTGTTTGCAGCTCCCCCTTCGCTAAAGCCTGCCATTTGGCCAGTTCCGGCAAAAGTAGAAATATTGTAGGTAGTAGTGGTTTGGGCAAAGGTGGCCGAAAAAGCGACCAATGACATGACCAAAGTGGCTCTTAAGGATCGAACAAAACTGTTGATTGTTTTCATGTTGTCTGATGATTTTAAGAATAGGAAAAAATATTCAAGCTGATTTGATAATTGTAATGAAATTTCCATCCTAAGTTACTGCTCATTTCCTCCACTCGTTACGATTGGTTATGCTGTTTTGAGATAAGGTTATACTATTTTAGAATGATCCCCTAAAACCCGTCTTTTTCGAAACCCCGTATTTTCACGCTTATATTTTCGGTCCATCTTTACGACCTTTGACTTACTAGTTATTACAAGGGTAAATCAAGCGAGGCTTTGGTTTATCATCATAAAATATTGGGGGAGTTACTTTTTAGATTTGTAAACCGTGCATATCACATGAAAAAAGTAATTAGACATACCACGAGTCAAGCGGCTTATACCGCTTTTTTAAATCAGGTACGAGGGAGGACCTACCAAATTGAAAAACAATTGTCTGATGGGCAGTGGGTCTCTTACGGACAGTTGGTTTTTCAGGCAAACGAAATCATATTCAACACGGAGGAGTTGGCAAGTGTTTCGTACAATGCGCAAACTCAAATGCTCCATCTGCACTTTGGTTGGGTGCGGGATGAAGGAAGTTGTTGCCTGCATTTCTTTCATCAACAAGAAGTATTTTCGGGGAATTATAAAAAAAATGGCGAGGGAATTACTCAAATTCGGGGGAAGGTTGGCCAATGTTTTACCGCCTGATTTTAAAGTCTAGAACTTAGAACCTTAATAAGGATGTATATATAACCTCAAAAAGTCAGTCTTTGCTGAAGGCTGGCTTTTTTGCGTAAAAAAATATACCCCTATATCCACACCCTGAGCAGTATAGACACTGTCTCAGCTCACCTGTCTAATAAATCATTTGTAAGCATTGTCTGCCCCATCTCAACCATTATCTTTACTTCTGATACACCATTAAATCTCTCGCATTATGAACACGCTTACAAGCCTGTACTGTAATCAATATTATCAACTCAAAAAAAACGGAGAAGATACCAGTTCGGCCCGCCTTAGAGGCACAGTAATGGTCTCAGTCTGTTTGATTTTTAACCTGTTGACCATCTTGCTTTTGTTATTTTTCGCCAAAAAAGGCTCTCTGGATGGGTTAGGCAGTGAAGTCATGGATTTGATAGAAGATCTCCCTAATAAACTCGTGGTAGCCATTCCATTTGCAGTAATCTTGCTTTTGGTGCGGTTTACCCTGGGTACCGAAAAGTTCTATAACAAAACCATTGCAAAGTTTGAAGCACTTCCTCCTAAGAAGCAAAAAAGTGTTTCAAGAATGGGAGACATCTACTTTATATTCAGTCTAGTGGCTGTTTTTGGGTTTGTGATGGCCTTTGTAACGAAATAGCCCCATAGATGATGCTCAGGTTGTGAGATGACAACCCGAGCAACTTTATTGTTACATTTAACGCTGTCCATTCATCATTCCCTTCAGTTCGTTTAATTTCAGTAAAGCCTCTACTGGGGTCATGGTATTGACATCTAGCTTGCGAATGGCTTCTTGAATTTTGGCAGCGGTGGGATCCTGAGCCTCAAAAATACTCATTTGTACCTCAGGTTTCGGAATGGTCTTGGTAGCAGCAGTATCGGTGTCTTTGCCGGCTTTTATCCTCGTTTTTTTCTCACTTTTTGAGTCCGAATCCTGATCTGGGTTTTGGGAGCGGTTGGTCTCCAAATGATGCATGATATCATCGGCCCGTAGTACAATTTGCCGTGGCATACCTGCCATGCGGGCTACATGAATACCAAAACTATGCTCGCTGCCTCCTTCGGCAATTTTGCGCATAAACACCACTTTGTTGCCTACCTCTTTTACCGTGACGTGAAAATTCTTGATTCGCGGAAAATCTTTGGCCAATTCGTTGAGTTCATGATAGTGTGTGGCAAACAATGTTTTTGGTCGCCCCTTGCGGTAATCGTGCAAATACTCTAAAATTGCCCAAGCAATCGAGATTCCATCATAGGTACTGGTTCCCCGGCCAATCTCATCCATGAGTACCAAACTCCGTTCGCTGAGGTTGTTCATGATGCTGGCCGTTTCCATCATTTCTACCATAAAAGTAGACTCTCCTTTGGCAATGTTATCAGAAGCGCCCACTCGAGTAAAGATCTTGTCTACAATGCCAATATCGGCCGCATCGGCAGGTACAAAGCTCCCAATTTGAGCCATGAGGGTGATCAAGGCCACTTGACGAAGTAAGGCCGATTTACCCGACATATTGGGTCCGGTAATCACCATAATCTGCTGCTCTTCATCATCTAAAAAGGTATCATTGGGAATGTAAGGCTCCTCGGCAGACAGCTGTCGCTCAATGACCGGGTGCCGTCCCGCTTTGATCTGAATGCCCTTGCCATCATTGACTGTGGGTTTTACGTAGTTGTATTTGCGGGCGATGAAGGCAAACGAAGACAGGCAATCCAAGGTAGCCAAAATACGGGCGTTTTGCTGAATGGGGTTGGTAAAGTCACCCGCCTGAATGACCAACTCTTTGTAAATGTCGTTTTCAAGTTCCCAAATCCGCTCCTCGGCATGCACAATCTTATCTTCATACACTTTCAGCTCCTCAGTAATGTAGCGCTCGGCATTTACCAAGGTTTGTTTGCGAATCCACTCTTTGGGCACTGAAGCCTTGTACTTGTTGGTAACCTCCAGGTAAAACCCAAACACTTTGTTGTAGTCCAACTTAAGCGACTGAATACCAGTTTCCTCTATAGCGTTTTGGCGTACTTTTTCCAGGTATTGCTTACTGTTGTATACAATCTCATGCAACTCATCCAGCTCTTCGTGTACCTTCGGCTTGATCAAACCTCCTTCATTGAGCACATTTTTGGGTTCGTCCAGTAATTCTTTCTCTATTTTCTCGGCCAAAAACTTGCACTCATTCAATTGATTGGCAAATTTTTGAAACTGAGGCAATGGGTGATTCTCTAAGATCACTTTCAGAGAAGATACCTGCGCCAAGCCCTTTTTTACCTGTAGCAACTCCCGTGGTTTGATTCGGCGAGAAGCTACTTTTGAGATCAATCGTTCTACATCTCCAGCTTGTTTCAGGTGTTGGCTGATTTCTTCTAAAAGGTCATTGTCTTGCAAAATGGCCTCTACCATCATCAACCGTTCCTCGATCCGTTGGCGGTCTTTGAGCGGCAAGGCTACCCACTTGCGGAGCAAACGTGCGCCCATAGGGGTCACGGTATTGTCTAACACCTGAATAAGCGAGATGCCATTGTCTTGTTGAGGAAATAGCAACTCTAGGTTGCGAATGGTAAATTTATCGAGCCACACATAACGATGGGCTTCGATGCGCCCAATGCTCGAAATATGCTGAATATTGTTGTGATGGGTTTCGGTCAAATAATGCAAAATGGCTCCAGCCGCAGCAATACCTTCGGGCAAATCGGCTATTCCAAAACCTTTGAGCGATTTGGTTTTGAAATGCTTGTTGAGCAAGTCATTGCCAAAATTGTAGGTAAAAAACCATTCTTCCAGAAAAAAAGCGTTGTAATCATCGCCAAAAAACTCGGTAAATTGTTGTCGGTGCGATTTGCTAAACAATATTTCGGAGGGATTGAAACTCTGAATCAACTTATCGATGTACTCGAAGTCACCCTCGGCAGTAAAAAACTCCCCCGTAGAAATATCTAAAAATGCGACTCCAAAAGTCGCTTCTCCTGAAGCCCCCTTGCCAGAAGCCATGCTCAAAGAAGCCAGGTAGTTGTTGCGATTGACCTCTAGTACCGAGTCGTTGTAAGATACCCCCGGAGTGACCAGCTCCGTTACCCCTCGTTTGACTAGTTTTTTGGTAAATCGCGGATCCTCTATTTGATCGCAAATGGCCACCCGTTGTCCAGCCCGCACCAACTTGGGTAAATAAGCATCCAAAGCATGATGTGGGAACCCGGCCAACTCAATTTCGCTGGCTGCTCCATTGTGGCGTTTGGTGAGGGTAATGCCCAATATTTTGCTGGCCGTAATGGCATCTTCCCCAAAAGTTTCATAAAAATCTCCCACTCGAAACAACAACAATGCCCCTGGATATTTGGCTTTGAAGCTGTTGTATTGCTTCATCATGGGGGTTTCTTTAGCTTTCTTCCCTGCTTTGGCAGTCTTGGTCTTTTTGGTCATTTTCTAATGGTCAACGATATATTATGAATTAATTATTTTATGGTTTCGTTACGCTTATTGCTCTATTGTTAGTTCCTTCGGCTCCACTCAGGACTAAAGGTTCCGCCTACGGCTTATTGTTACATTGTTTTTTTGTTAGTTCCTTCGGCTTTGCTCAGGACTTCAGATTGCGTGAAGTGATGATTTATTACTATTGCTCCGCTTCGCTCATTGTTAAATGGCTAAATGGTTACGCGAAGCAACGAAAAACTATGGACTATGGACCATCGACTATGGACTCAAAAACAAAACTACTAACTCCCAACTAAACAAAACTCACCTGCGAAACATTTTTTAGGTCAAATTTACGCCTTTTGGGCTATTTCTCGAAATAATGGTGGGGAAAACTCGCTAATTTTTTAATCACAGATTGGCACTCGACGGTATTTTGAGCATTTTTTGACGATCATTCCTTAAATCAGGTTTCTGAATCCCTCTTTAGGAACGTGTCCGCAATAACTGTCCGATTTAGTTTTATCCCTCTTTGCTATACTTCGTTGCTTTTTTTGCCCGTAGCTACGGCTACGCGCGCAAAAAACGCCTCGTCTAACTTTGAGCAATTTTACTAAACCTGGACACTTATTTTGAACATGTTCCTTAGTGCAAGTGTCCACTTGTAATCAAACACTTCGGTAAGTGTCTCTGTGTGTATCGGTAAATTCAGCGGGATCATTGGCTAATATGCCCATTTTTTTAGTTGATTTGTCATACTCAGGCGTGCGCTTTTCCTCTACCTTTGAAATATAAAATCTATCAAGCCTACAAGGCATTCATCTTAAAATTTTATCAAACTTAAATGATTTTCAATGAAGAAGCTCAAAAATTTCCAATACCTCGAACTCCCTAGTCAAGCAGCACAAAACATCAAAGGAGGGAGAAATACCTCAAGAATGACCCCACGAGAATATGTGGGCCAGGACGGTAGTGTAGTGGCGTCTAATTAATTACGCCAAACGTCTATCTTACCATTTCCAAGCAATGGTAAATTTTTATAACTTGAGCCCTGCCAGATTTCAAAAATCTGACAGGTAGGCTGTTCAGAATCAATGAATTTCTTCCCCCAGTTTTTGTAATTAAAAATAGAGCATTGTATCGGTCGTCAATAACCTTTTCTCCCTCTTTATTGTCGTCAGGATTCTTTAGTCATCCCGAACGCAGTTGAGGGATCTGGTTCTGGGTAACCGATACTTTATTTTCAAGGGTTAAAAAAACTAGGGCATCCCATTTTCGTATGATAATCAAGACCTTACGCTCCCTAAGCCGTTACTTTTTGCTCCAGCTCAAAAAGTAACCAAAAACGCCGCGGC
>CALDJV010000889.1 GCA_937899305.1 uncultured Cytophagaceae bacterium | reverse complement strand
ATGGACTATGGACCATCGACTATGGACTTTTAAACTAAAAACTCCTAACTAAAAAAAATGGACGAAACAGAGCAAAAATATGGATTTAGCCAACAAGAATGGGAAGCTTGTTTAAAAGTATTAGAGACTTTGAAAGAGCGGCCTTTGGTCAATCCAGACAATCAACGTTTTGGCGCATTGATCACTAAAATCTACAAAGTGGCCAAAAAACAACTCAAACAACCCCACCGTAATGAGCAAAAAGAAAAGGATATGGCCACCCTGGATAATACTACTATTGTCCGAAATGCACGCGCCAATACCACGTTGTTTGATGACCATCCCAGTGATCCTCCTCCTGAATTTACCCGTCTAAATACTCCTCGTAACTGCTATAGTTGTAACCAATCTTACGAATGGATGCATTCGTTTTATCATCGGTTATGTCCCGATTGTGCGCCATCACATTACCAGCGTCGTTTTAATACGGTAAACTTGAAAAACCGCAAAGTAATCTTGACGGGTGGTCGGGTAAAAATTGGTTATGCCACGGCTCTAAAACTCCTTCGTAATGAAGCCGAAGTCATCATCACGACCCGTTTTCCGGCTTTGGCTTTACAACAATTTCAACAACAACCTGATTATGCAAAATGGAAAGAACGCCTTCATATTTATGGACTCGACTTGCGTAACCTCAAAGCAGTCCAAGATTTTATTGATTATTATGAACAACAACACCGTCATTTAGATATTTTAATCAACAATGCGGCACAAACGATTCGTTACGATGTGCCTTATTATGCACCTTTGATCCAAGAAGAGCAAAAGTTGTTATCACAATATGATTCTTTGTCTTTTCTGCAGAAAAATCAAACGCCCATTTTAGATCAAAGTCAGGCGTTGCTGCAGTCGTATGACCCTTCATCAATCAAATTTAGTCGTTTTGGCCAACCAGTGGATTCTCGAGAACAAAATAGCTGGAATGCTACACTGGCTAAAGTCTCGATGCCTGAGGTTTTGGAAGTCAACCTGATCAACCATATTGCACCTTATATGCTCATCAAAGCATTTACTCCTTTGATGAAGGCCTCTACTTTTGCTGACAAGTTCATTATCAATGTTACCTCATCGGAAGGCCAATTTAGCTACAGCAACAAGACCGTTTTTCACCCCCACACCAACATGACTAAAGCCGCCCTGAATATGCTTACCCGAACTTCGGCCACTGAATATGCTCAAGCGCATATTTTTATGAATAGTGTGGATGTGGGTTGGGTATCAACGGGTGCTATAGAACCCCTCAGAATAAAACAGTTTGAAGCAGGTCAGATTCCTCCGCTTGATTCAGTAGATGGTGCCGCTCGGATATTGCATCCCATTGAAGAAGCATTACACAATCAGCATTTTCTATTTGGACACTTACTCAAAAATTATCAAATTGTAGATTGGTGAGGGTGTTGGTGTAGCAGGAAACACATTGGGCTCATAATCCAAAGTCATAGGTTCGATGCCTATACATCCTCCTTTTCAAAAACTGAGAATGTTGGTGTAAATGGAAACACGTTGACCAGCAAAATCAATCTGCGGGTTCGAGTCCCGTACATTCTCCTAAAAAAACATAAAAATCTGGATATTTTAGGAACCACACTCCTTCTATACTATCCTGCCTTCATAAATCATGGAATACTTTCATAGGAAAGGCAAAAGCGTTGGTGTAATTGGAAACACGTCCACCTGCCAAGTTGATAATGTGGGACAAAAATATGAAGACAAACCACACGCTTTTCAATACAATTCCTGAATATCTGTTAGAAGCGTTGGTGTAATTGGAAACACAACAGCACTGCATGCTGATGACGCGAGTTCGAGTCTCGCACGCTTCTCAAACCTAAATTGATTCAAATCAGGCAATGTATTTCTAAAGCATATCATCATACTAAATACATTGCCTGATTTTATTTCTACCCAGGTCACCTCACCAGGGTAATGGTTCCCTTGTATTGAATGTCCTTGAAGTCGACGGTATAATAATAGACCCCTGAGGGGGCATCCTCTCCGTCCCAGGAAAAAGATCGGTCCTTACTAGTAAAAACTTTTCGTCCCCAACGACTGTATATGTCTATTTTGCGAAATTGATATTTACAGTTTTCATCGGGTAGGTTGGGCATCACAAACACATCGTTTTTACCATCTTTGTTGGGCGTAAATACATTGGCAGGCAGAAATTGATCCAATACCACGGTTTTGTCATTGACGACTAGTTTTACGGTAACGGTATCAGGAGTACTCTCACACTTGCGCTTTTCGGTAATAATAAAATCTACTAAATACTCATTGGTAGCCGCTTGCACTGCCGTACAACTGGTAGCCCAGGTAAAATTACCTGATACGTTGCCCTGACCTAAAGCAGTATTGAAATTGACTCCCAAAGCTGCCAGGTCAAATCCCCGGCCAACTGCTTCTACACATAAGCTGTCATTGTCGGTGTCTACTCCCAAAAAGCTGAAATCTATAGTCTCGTTTACGGTCACTTGGGTGGAGTTTCCATTAAGGCTGGTCGAGAAAGAGGGAGGATTATTAGGCGGAAGCCGGGCAATCAAGGTCACCCGTATCGTATCGCGCTGGGGGGTTGGACATCCATCATCAGAAGCAATGACATCGAATACAAAAGGGATTTCCCCACCTTCGGAAGCCAAGCATTCGGGCCAACATAATTCAAATTGTAGCGGATCGCTTGGGTTGTTATTTACCTGAACCGACTGGTTAAATAATGCATCAGTTAATCTGAAATTAATGGCATTGATGGCTACTGAAAGTCGCTGGTTGATATTGGGATCAGTCACAAAAATATCCACACATTTCCCTCGCTCCAGGTCTAAGTAAATGGTATCATTGGTGGCATAAAAGGTAATTTCTCCTTTTTCTCTTACTGACACCTGGGGTGCCTCATTGATAGGACAATCTAACACCATAATCTGAAAGTCACGAACTACCTGACCAATGACCTCTCCATTTCTAATTTCTTCGCATAGCACCGAAAACACAAACAAGCCCAGTTTGTCAGGTGTCACTGTAATTACTCCATTGGCATCAATGCTCATTCCAGGGGCAATGGCTGAGTTGCGATCGTATCCTGCAATCCAGTTTACTTCTGGATAAGGTTGCTCAGTAGCAAATACGGTAGGCTGAGTCTGGCTGGTTCTTCCGCTCAATGGTCGGGCAAGAGAATAACGTAATTGGTCACCATCAGCATCAGTAGCTCCAAATGGGAAAGTGAAAGGTTGATTAATACAAGCATAATCTCCCGTTGGGGTTACAAAACTAGGCGATGAGTTGATGAAGCGGGTTCCAACAGACGATACTACTGGAGGAAACTCGAGTAGAAATACAGTTCCAGTTCCACTAGGATTATTGATGTTGGTGATAATATTATTACGACAGCAGCGTTCCCAAACTACATAATAGCCTGCTGGATTGTTGAAGGTAGCAGCTGATAACTCGATATTTTCTGAGTAAATAATTTTGCGGGTTCTCAAATCACCGACTGCACAAGCTGGATTGGTATAAGGTACTTGATCATCCGCATTCTTGCTCAATTGAATCGTTGCAATGACTCTATTGGTTCCTTTTTCATATATTACAGCGTCAATCACTGGATCTTCTGCCGCAGGATTTCCATTGACATCGTCAAAATACAGGTTCAGAATGAGTGTATAATCAAAATCAGATCTATATCTTAATTCAAACTCACCTCCTACTATGTGAGTCGCCTTTGCACTAAAACTTAATAAAAAGAGAAAAACAAGCAGTAAATTTTTTTTCATCATCTCTGGATTATGTTTCTACTAGACAATAATGTGGCTTTTGATTTCAACCATCTGGGGCACAATCTCAAACAATACGTAACCTAGCAATGTAATGTATCCTTTTTTTTGTAAAAAGTTAAATTCTCCTGAACTTTGTCTTCGCAATGAGAAGAAAAAAACAAGTTGTCATACCCAATCTTACTATTGAAGGGGTAGCGGCAGAAGGAAAATGCATTACCCGTCACGAAGATAAGGTTATTTTTGTAGACGGTAAGTTGGTAGCACCGCAAGATGTGGTAGATGTAAAGGTGGTAAGAAAGCGTAAAAATTATATCGAGGCCATCCCGGTAAAGTTTCACGAATACTCTCCTCTACGAACCCAGGCATTTTGCAGTCATTTTGGCACTTGTGGTGGATGTAAATTCCAGCACTTGCCTTATGAGTACCAGCTACAGTTCAAGCAACAACAAATTATAGATCATTTAGAACGGATTGGCAAATTAGAATTGCCCGAGATTCGGCCAATTCTTGGTTCGGCACATACGCAGTATTACCGTAACAAGCTTGAGTTTACTTTTTCTAATCGTCGTTGGATGACTCAAGAAGAGATCGCTACGGACGAAAAAATAACCACTCCTCAGGCATTAGGGTTCCATATTCCCAAACGTTTTGATAAAATACTGGACATCGATCACTGTTATTTACAGCCCGATCCGTCTAATAAAATTCGTTTGACCCTAAAAAAATACGCAGTTGAGAAAAACTTAACTTTCTTTGACCAAAAAAATAACGAAGGTTTTTTGCGTAATGTGGTGATTCGTAATGCCAATACTGGCGATTTGATGGTCATTGTAATATTCTTTTATGATGATCAAAGTGTGATTGTACCCCTATTGGAACATTTACAAGAGCAGGTTCCAGAAATTACTTCACTACAGTATATCATCAATCCTAAAAACAATGATGCTTATCAGGACTTGAAGGTACACTTGTTTGCTGGAGAACCTCATATTACCGAAACCATGCCTTCGTTAGATGCGCACAAACCCGATTTAGAATTTAGAGTGGGTGCCAAATCATTTTATCAGACCAATGCCAGTCAAGCCTACGAATTGTATAAGATAGCGGGAGAATTGGCTGACTTACAAGGCCACGAAGTGGTGTATGATTTGTACACAGGTACTGGTACCATTGCTAATTTTGTGGCACATAAAGCAAAAAAGGTGATTGGGTTGGAGTATGTGCCGATGGCAATTGAAAACGCAAAAGTAAATGCAAAAATCAATGGGATAGACAATACCGATTTCTTTGCGGGCGATATCCAACATTTACTGGATGAGGAGTTTTTAATGCTACACGGACAACCCCAGGTAATCATTACTGATCCACCTCGAGCGGGCATGCACGAAGATGTAGTAAAAATGTTGAAAAAAGCAGCTCCGGACAAAATTGTGTATGTCAGCTGTAATCCGGCTACTCAAGCACGAGACTTGGCCATTTTAAGTGACGATTATAACATTACAGCAGTACAACCAGTAGATATGTTTCCGCATACACACCACGTAGAAAACGTTGTGTTGCTTGAACTCAACTAGTTTATGTGAATCTACTAAAATAACTTGTGCCATTATACTTTATCTCTTGCGGCAATACTTCGTCAAAAAATAGCGCTAATAACGCTGTTATTAGCCGATTTTTAGACTCGTCTAACCACAAGATATTTTGTAATATTGGCTCAGTTTATTTTTTCCGCTTCACTATCAAATTTCTTTTTCGAACAATCAAAACTTTACGCCGATCAAAGTGATGTCATCACGTTGGTCGGCTTCTTTCTGGTGGGTGAGCAGCGCCTCCCAAAAAACCTCTTTTTGTTTGTTTAGCGGCAAATCAAAATTATCCTGGAGCATTTTTTTGAACTTGATTGTACTAAAATTTTTGCGATCAGGGTTGGGGGTATCTATGTACCCATCGGTACTTAAATACAATGAATCTCCTTTTTCTAAATAGATGGTCTTATTTTTAAACCTTTTTTGCATTTGTTTTTGCCATCCTCCAATAGAAGCCACATTTCCCCGTATCTCGTGTAGTTGTCCCTCTTTTACATAATACAATGGGCGTTTGGCACCAGCAAATAGTACTTCATAGGTTCCACTCAGTTTTTGCTCAATCCGACACAAACAAATATCCATTCCTTCATCGTTGTTGGTTTCTGATTGTTTCAGTCCCTGATGAATTTCACTGTGCAAAACTTGTAATATTTGTGCAGGGTCTAGTACCTTATTTTCGTTTACAATTTGATTCAAATAAGCAAATCCAATCATTGACATAAAAGCGCCAGGAACCCCATGTCCAGTACAATCTACCACGGCAATAAAACAATATTGGGTATCTGTTCCATCTTGGGGTATGGAAGCACTGTAACCAGAGAATGGGTCAAAAGGTACCGAAGAAGGCGCACTAAACCGTAACATTTTGTCATCATCTTGTACGCTCCCTCCTTTTACCTTCACATCGCTCAGCCAGTAAAAGTCTCCGGACACAATATCTTTGGGTTTGTACAACACAAAATGATCGGCAAAATTATCTTGCATTCGCCCATGCAAAGGTAAAATAGCTTGCTGAATGGCTTCAGCAGAACGAATGCTGTCGGTAATTTTTTTGTTTTTATGCGATAATAATTGGTTGGTGTTTTTAATGGTATCGCGCTGGCTTTCAAGCTCTTCAGCAATGTATTTCAAAGCTCCTGTTTGTTTTTCCAGTTGTTCGCGTTGCTCTAAAATCTCATTGTTTTTTTGCTGCAATAAAAAGTTGTTCCGTTTTTTATTCTGAAACAAATAATACAGCGTAAACGCAATCGAAAGCACCATGACCAATCCTATGATGAGGTAGTTGGTAAAATCTTTTTGAGAATCAATGGTATTTTTTTGTCGTTGAAGTTCCAGGTCTTGCAGCTCTCTTTCCTTATTGATTAGGGCCAATTCTTGTTCACTGGGGTTGTTAGAATTGACCACCCAAAACAATCCTTTTTCGTTTTCACCAAAGTACTTTTTGATGATTTGATTGATTTTTGGGCGAAAAGCAGGGTCGTTGAAAAACAATTGAATGGGTTCATCCCAATCACTTCTGAGCGAAAAAGCGATTCCCCGACCAATTTTC
>CALDJV010000888.1 GCA_937899305.1 uncultured Cytophagaceae bacterium | reverse complement strand
GTATGGCGACGAGAGATCAGCCAAATGGATTAGGTTATTGATGTAGTTTTACTTAAAACTTGGCATACCTTTTGGCAAAATAGAGCGTTATCAAGCACTGGACTTTAGGTTTTTAGAAAAGAGCAATGATTTTAATTAGACTTTTAGTAGGAATAATTCTCACGAGTTTTTTAGGATCTGGAAAACTGCAAGCCCAATCAGCGATTACCAAGCTAGAGAAGTTCGTGCTTCAAATGCCTGCTCAATCGGCCAAAGTAGATAGCCTCAATCGCTTGGCCTTGTTGCTCAATACCAAAGATTTCGACAAAGCCCTTAGGTATGCTCAAGCAGCCGAAAAACTGGCCAAGCAAATCCATTACACCAAAGGATTGGCCAAGGCTTTTGCCAACCAAGGCCAAATTTATGTCAATATTGGCAACGAAAAAGACAATCAACTTCCCGACTATGAAAAAGCCGCCAAGATTTACCGGAAAGCCTTTAGTTTTTATAGGGCACTGAACGACAAAGGGAAAATATCCCGCAACGAAGTATTGAGTTTTTTGGAAGGCGGCGTCATCACGGTATACCAAGACTTGGCCGATATTTATTACTCCGAAAAGCAGGATTTTAAAAAAGCAGCGGCTTATTATCGGGTGCTTTCTATCAAGTTTGAGGAGTATGCAGTATACGTTCGCGACTTGGGCTTGAGTAGCGCTATGGAGGAGCTCAAGGAGGAAAAACTGAAAGAGGAACTCTTGAAAAAAGACCTCGAAAAAAGAAACCTGGAAGTAAAGCAACGAAAACTCGAACGAGACAAGGCCCGTCAAGAAAGTAAACTGAGGGCGGCCGAATCTAAACAAAAAAGCATACTATTGATTGGCTCATTGATTGGCATTGCGCTTATTTTGGCGTTGGTGGTGGTGTTGTTTAGAGATGCCCGCAAGCAAAAAAGCCTGAACAACCAATTGACGGAACAACGGAATAAACTGGAGGTCAAAAATCAAGACATTGAAAAGAAAACCAGGGAGATATCCAGAAACCGGGACGAGATTCAGGATAAAAATGACCAAATTACCGAAAGCATCAACTATGCTCAACGAATACAGGAAGCTATGTTGCCTGCCTTTGGACGAATTCAGGCTTCGTTGCCCCAATCGTTTGTTTATTACAAGCCGCGCGATATTGTAAGTGGCGATTTTTACTGGTTTGCCGAGGTACAACCTTCCATCAACTCTTTGTTGGCTGCTATCAACGATGCAACTGTCAAAGACACCAAGGGTTCTAAGGACGAGTTACGGACTCAGTTGGATGTATTTACCTCTGAGGCGACCCAAAACAAACTCGAAACCACCCCGCTTGGTCACCCCGAAATCATCATTGCTGCGATGGATTGTACCGGCCACGGGGTACCAGGCGCTTTTATGAGTATGGTGGGCAATTCTATTTTAAATGAAATCGTTACCCAGAAAAACATCATCCATCCGCACGAAATTTTAGCGGAATTGCACCAAAGCATTCGTTCCCAGTTGCGTCAGAAAGAAACCCAAAACCAGGATGGTATGGATGCTTGTATTTGCAAAATCAACTTGGAGGAAAAGACATTAGAGTACGTCGGAGCCCATAATCCATTGTTATACATTGCCAATAATGAAATACACACCATCAAAGGCGACCGTTATGGGGTAGGAGGGTTACACGCAGGCGAAGACCGCCAATATACTTCTCATAAGATCGCCCTTCAGGAAGGCATGTCGTTTTATTTGACTTCAGACGGTTACCCAGATCAGTTGGGTGGCCCCAAGGACAAAAAGTTTATGAGTAAAAAGTTCAAGGAGCTGCTATTGGAGATCTCAGGGGAATCTATGGAAAAACAGGTGCAGATTCTGGACGAAAAACTAAAGGACTGGATGGACTATCCTTGTAAATATGATCCGGTGCGCGAACAAACCGATGACATCCTGATTATTGGATTTAGGATCTGAAATGCGTAATTTATGAGGCAACACCATACCAAAGCTTTTATATGCCTCAAACAAACCACCAAGCCGCCATCCAAGAAGCTTACCAAGCGCTGTCTCCTCCCGTTCGCGAGATTGTAGACCAAAAAAAGTTGGTAGGGCAATGGAGCCCCGACCAAGTCATCGATGTTTTATTGGAATTGAGCCCTTATGGCGATAGGATCAAGTTCAGCGAAAAAGCCCCCAAGCAGCGTCATAAAACTACTATTGGCCGTCAATTTGGAGTCGCAGTGATTCTAGGGAGCAGTTTATTTGGTTTGTTTGCCCTCATGTTTGATGTTCCGCTTCGGTATGTGCTCATTATAGGGATAGGTGCCTTGGGGCTGGGGTTGGGATGGGTGTCGTTTCGCTGGGTGAGACAGTGGATGGGCAACAGGGGACGAAAAACGATGCAATGGCAGCATTTAGATTTCTTGCTTTATTTGGCAGCATTGCTCAAGGATGAAATCCGCCCAGAAACGATGCTGGACCTGGAGTTGGATTTGGAGAACCCCCGACAAAAGAAATTAAAAGAAAATACCCACAAGAATTATTTGCTGTTAGGCCACCAAGTGGTCTTGGGCAGCTTTTGGTTACTCATACTGATTGGCCTCCCCTGGGCAATACAGCAGTTGTCTACGTTTGCATCAGAAATCATGTCCCTTTTTGTTGTATGCCTGGTACCGTTGATCCTCATTTTGTATCTATTTGTGATGATGATTGCTGCAGCAGCATTTGGGGAAACCAATAAAATCAAAACCAGGAAGTACCGCTGTCCGCAATTGCGGGTAAAAACCACCCTGGCCGATGGTACTTGGCTGCAGGTAGAAGTGATCAATTGGCTGGCCCTGCGAAGAACGCACAAGAAAAAATTCAAGCCCAAGAATTTTCAGGTGGTGAAGGTAAAGAGAAAGCACCAAACCAAGACCGTAACCACCCTGAGACTGGCTTTTCCTCTGAAAAAATACCAAATGAGCGAAGAACGTTTCAAAGAAAATTTTGATAGAAATTGGCGCATCAAAAACCAAAAAGTGGCTAAAGTAAAGCTCAAGTCGGGCGAGAAAAGAAAAACTGTGACCTATCAGGATGTGCAAACTACCCAAGGAGCTGGATATGAGGAGGTGGCCTATGCTTCGCCTGACTTCCGACGGTTTTTGGAACTGATGTCCAAGGGTGGTTTTCGGGCTTTGCAGCAGTCGGTGGACTCAAAAGTGCCTTCGGGAAAGTCTCGTAAAAAAGGGAAACGCAAGCCAGGGCATTGAGCAAAAAAGGGTAAGCCAAGCCAACTCGATGAGTGAGTAATTCGCAAAGATTAAAATTTCAGATTGTGCATAATTGCCTAAAAAAGCCCCAGATTGTGATTGAAATATGCTATCTTGTTTTGTTGGGTAGGCGCCCAAAGTTCTTTGAAATCTTGGTATTTTACTCGCGGGTTTTAAGTGTTTGATAATCAAGTGGTTATAGTTTGAAAGTTGTCAAACCCGGTAGGTATTGAAATACTAAACACTTTTGGTAGCATCCATGGATCAGCAACATAGTGGCTTGATTATATTTAGGTCGTGGCAAGCGGGTTGGTTAGAAAAAAAATCATAGGAGGAAGCACCTAATCCACTAGATCATATATTATGAAAAGTCTGAAACCTCTCTGGTTTGCCCCAAACCAGCCAGGCATTTTTTAGCACTTGAGATATAAGACGTTGATAATGAGACGCATATGAAGTCTGAAACCCTCTAGGGCTTTTTACACTATTGTAGGTTTCAGATTTTGCGGGTTTTTAACCCCTTCCTCACCTTTGATTCCAGCTTGCAAATGCCCATTTTTAGCCATTATTTTAC
>CALDJV010000887.1 GCA_937899305.1 uncultured Cytophagaceae bacterium | reverse complement strand
ATGATTTTTTGGGCAATATGCCTCTTAATCAAAATGCTTGCCGCTCACTAATGTCCCAACATACATTAATTTATAGTTCATGGCGTTATCTGAATAAGTATGATGGCTATGCTGCTTAGTAATTTTTTGTTAGTAGTTTCTTATTTTATTGTTCCGCTTCGCTTATTGTTGTATTGCTAAATGGTTGCGCGAGGCGATGATTATTCTATTGTTAGTTCCTTCGGCTTCGCTCAGGACTAAAGGTTCCGCCTTTGGCTGATTGTTAAATGGTTGCGCAAAGCGATGATCAAATTTTCATTTTCGCAAATATGATAATGGCTGTATTGCTTCGCTTTGCGCTACTGTGGACTATGGACTGTTGACTATCGACTAGAGAAAGCTACGAACTCCCAACTAATCACACTATCTGAAATCTTGCATGGAGAAACCAAGTGCCTTGGCGACGCTCATTCCAAAATCACGGTCGGCCCGGTAGAAATAAGTGATCATTGTTTTTTGAATTTCCTTGTTGGTTACCTGTCCCAAGTCGCCTACCAGGTTTTTAATCAGATTGGCTTTTCCTTCTTTGGTGAGTGAGTTGTAAAAAACACCCGCTTGCGCAAAGTCATTGGTCTTGGCAATTTTTTGTTGGGTAATCGTTACTCCCTTCACTGGGGTTTTCGCATATTTATAGGCTTTCACCTCCTTGGTGGCAGTTTGGATACTGGGTTGGTAATTTACGTTGGCCCTGTCAAACCTTGAGTTACCCGCACTCGCGTAACTGTCTGCGTTGTAGTTTACTACCTTGTTTTTGGGTTTATTTACCTTGATTTGCAGGTAATTGGGTCCCAAACGATGACGGTGGGTATCAAAGTAAGAGAACAAACGGCCCTGCAAAAGTTTGTCTTCGGAAGGTTCTACGCCTGGAATCAAAGAACCGGGTGAAAAAGCAATGGATTCTACTTCCTGAAAGTAATTCACTGCGTTGCGGTTCAAAGTCATCGTACCAATTTTGATACGCTTGATTTTATCTACTGGCCAGTCTTTGGTGGCGTCCAATGGCCAAAAATCAAAGCTGTGCATGTCTTCTACTTTGATCATTTGCACGTATAAATCCCACTTGGGGTGCTTGCCCTCCATAATGTCTTTGTAAAGCGACACTGTGGCGTGTTGAAAATCTTTGCCTTGCGCCATAGGAATGGTTTTGTGGTTCAGATTTTTTTGCCCTTGTTTAGATTCCCAGTGATATTTTACATAAATCACTTCTCCTTTGGCATTTACCCATTTAAAACCGTGTACACTGCTGCCATTCATATATTGATAACCCAATGGGGTACCATAATCGCTGTATACCTGGGTAAGCATGTGGGTAGCTTCCGGAATGTGCGAAAAGAAATCAAAGAAGCGATTTGGGTCTTGCTTGTTGGTAACTGGTGAGGGTTTCAGAGAATGCACCATATCAGGAAACTTGATGGCATCTCGGATAAAGAAAACGGGTAAATTGTTGCCTACAATATCGTAGTTGCCTTGCTCGGTATAAAACTTGACCGCAAACCCTCGGGGATCGCGAGCAGTTTCGGGAGAGCCTTTGCTATGAATCACGGTAGAAAACCTGACCGCTACTTCGGTTTTTTTACCCACTTTTTGAAAAGGAGCCGCCATGGTAAACTGCGACATGTCTTTGCTGGCTTCAAAATAACCAAAAGCACCTGCCCCTCGAGCGTGTACTACCCGTTCGGGGATGCGTTCCCGATCAAATGAAGCCAATTTTTCGATCAAGTGAATGTCTTCCAGCAAAACCGGTCCGTACCGACCTACAGTTTTTGAGTTTTGGTTGTCGCCTACTGGCGCGCCAAAGTTGGTGGTCATCCGCTGCGCTGTCGCAAGCGTAAAGCAGATGGTCAGGGTTAGAATAGAGAAAATTACTTTTTTCATATTTAATTTTATTGTTTGTTGAAACAAATCTCTGAAATCTCGTATTATTTATCAAATTGATAATTTACACACGATTATTTATAATATAAATATGACATTACAGCAACTAAAATATGTGGTGGCGCTTGACACCCACCGACACTTTGTAAAAGCCTCGGAGAGTTGTCATGTTGCCCAATCTACCCTCACGCTGCAGGTCAAAAAACTGGAAGAACAAATTTCGGTGGTACTGTTTGACCGGAGTAGTCAACCTTTGGTGCCCACCCCTTTGGGAGAAGTATTTATCAGGAAGGCAAAACGTATTTTGAAGGAAGTAGACGAGCTCAAAAACATCGTCAATGATGATCGAGATCAAATGAATGGAGAATTTAGACTAGGCATCATCCCTACCCTAGCCCCCAGTTTACTGCCTTTATTCATTGCCGACTTTATAACCCAACATCCTGATACCACTTTGATTATCGAGGAGCTTCAAAGCGAAGAAATCATTGAACAGTTGGAAAATAAGCAATTGGACATCGGCATTCTGGCCACTCCTCTACAAGAAGCCAATATCAGGGAAGTGCCTTTGTTTTATGAACCGTTTTTGATTTTTACCGACGAAAAAAACGAGCTACTCCGTCGCGACTCGGTGTCGGTCAACCAACTCAAACCCAAAGGTTTATGGATTTTACGTCAAGGGCACTGCTTTCGCAACCAAACCCTGAATATTTGCGAATTTGACGTATCGGAACACCATCGCAATCTAATTATGGAAGGGGGAAGCATTGAAACTTTAAAGAGAATGGTACGCAATGTATCGGGTTATACCCTCATTCCTGAATTATCGTTTGACCCTGGCCTTGACACCTCCAATATTATCCATTTCAACGATCCTCAACCAGTGCGTGAGGTCAGCATTGTGGTGCATAAACATTTTACCAAAGAAAAACTCCTCAATGAATTACGCAAGTCTATTGTGGCCAATACGCCCGATCATTTTAAGAAAAACACCAAGTTTCGAACCGTAACTTGGCGGTAAATATATTTGGTCTTGGCAACACGAGGGCTGGCCTTCTGTTTGTGATCCATCGTAGCAAATTCAACTGATGAGCCTTGCCTTCTTTTGTTCTGTGGTATTACTATATCAGAAATAGATGTTTTGGATGGTTGCAGCCATGCAAACAAAAAACATTTCAATCACTCCTCAAGGCCGTTGCCAGTCCCATTGCATCCCAAAGCGAACCACCCAACGACTGGGATAGACTGATTGTAAAGGATTGTGCCAAAAATTGTATAGCAACAAGGTCTGTAAGCTCATTTTGGCTCCCAGACGGACCGTTTTGCCCACCCCCACCAAAAACGTTCTGGCCCAACGCAAGGTATTTTGTTCCTGAGCACCCTGCCCCGGAGGAGCAATTTGGTTTTGGCCTATTTCGCTGTAAGCATAAAAAGATCGAAACAATTCATAATTGACAAAACCAGCGTAATAAAAGCTTTCAGGCAACAGAGAAATATTTTGCAAATCGCCCCAGGTTTTGCGGTAACCAGCCGTTATGCCCAAGCTCAGGTTTTTGTCGATTCGGTAGCCCAGGCGTGGAGCCAAATCAAGCGAAAAAGGAGCATAACTGGCTATTTCAAACTTACCACCTAATACAAGACGTTTACGCCCTTGTCCTTTGAGCGAGCGCCGTTTGAGGGCGCTGCTGTCCAGGTTTTGAATGCTGGCAATGGCTTGGTAACGTTGCTTTAGGGAGGCCAATTGTTCTTGAGCGGCTTTGAGTTTGTCTTGGTGTTGTCCCAAAAACTGTTTGACATCAGGAGCCAGGGCCGAGGAATTCAGGTTGCCAGGAAACTTGCTCTGGTATTGTTGGGTTAGCTTTTGCATCAACGAAAACTGCTCGGCATAGGGTGAGATCAGGTTTTGCGCCTGGTTTCCATATTTGCCCAACATCGATAGTCCCTTCAAGTTTCCCAAGGCCCCCAAGTTTTGCAGCTTTTGCATTTTTTGTAACGACTGAAGCGCGGGCAAATCTTGGAATTGATCCAGGTTTAAGCCATCAAGACTGGTCCATTTGTTCAAGTCTTGAAAAACCCGGTGGTTGGTCAGGTTTTCTGGAATGAGCTGTTGCAATTGAGCATCCGCACCCTGCAGCAATTGCCGAGCCTCCTGGAGTTGACGCATCTCGGGTATGGTCAGCTTTTGGGTCCACTCACTCATTTTACCCCCAGTGCGAGCTTCCAAGTCATCTACTAATTGCTGAGCGGCCCGAATTTTCCCCAGTTTTTCTTTGATGCTGCCACTGAGTTTTTTGGGGGCTTGCTCTAGGCTGGTCAGTGATTGTTGGCCTTTTTGTTGAAGGCCATGGGCCAGCTTTTGAGGCATCTCAGTTACTTTTTTGGTCTTATTCAATAGTTTATCAGGGTATTGGGTCACCTGATGTGTTTTGCCCTTGAGATGATGCAACTTTTGCTGAGCTTGGTCTTTGCGCCTGCCCATGGACCGGGTCAGCGAAGCGGGCCCCAAGGTGATTTTTCTTTTCACAAGTGTGACGGTTTGCCCAGAATGCCGCGCCCAGTAGGCTCTAGGGGTCAAGCAAGTCAAAGGAGTGTATCTCGTTTTCTGCGCCTGGGTTTGCTTGTTTTTAGTTTGGCTTTGAGCGTTGGCTTGGTAAGACCACAGCCCTAAGATG
>CALDJV010000886.1 GCA_937899305.1 uncultured Cytophagaceae bacterium | reverse complement strand
TTTAATAGTATTACTATCAGGCTTTACCTTTTCGTCGGTTTGTGCAATTTTACCCTGATTACTATCAGTGAAAAAGGAACCATCTCCGAAAACTCAAGAGAATGGGATGGTATCCGATGGGACTGGAGGTTAAAACATGATTCAAAGATTACTTATTGGATGGAGATTCCCAGGCACCAAAATATTTTGCAATGTACAGGCTGCGGCAATATAGAGACTTCCTCTACACAATCAGGCAATTTGTACGAAAATTGTCTTGAGTATGAATCTTAATTTCCTCCAAATGCCCCCCTAACTTATTTAAAGCTTATATTTGCATACCAGGATACTGTCTAGTATTTTTCGGAAAATATCTTTTATACTCCAATGCAAAAACAAGTACCTGAAACTAAGCTTGATAATTCGCCGAAGAGATATGATCAGCAAAACCATAAAGAATCAAGGTCAAAAAAAGGAAAGTCTGCACCTATTCAAGCAAAACAGAGGCCTGTTGAAAAAGGTGGTCTGGTGCTACACATGACGGCACAATCAAAAATAATTTTTGAGCAAGTAGTGTTGGGAGCCACTGATAACCAAGTCAAAGCCTCTCTTAATATGTTTGCACCTACACAATACCAGGTTACTTTTATCAAGGTAGGAGATTTATCTCCCGAAAATACGCGCTTTCTGGAAGTCATGCAGACAATCACCAAAGCAGGCAAGACAACCCATATTCTGGTGACTGGCCTAGGCGAGCCAGGGCGAGAAAAAGCAGTGATTGGTGCCTATCGCAATGTACCTGAACAAGAGTTTGGGGGTAATAAAGTGAAAATGGGCACAATTGATTTGCTGGATATGGTCAAGGCCAGCAGATACTCAGATGGTAAAATACCACTGAGAATGCTACTCACCCACGAGATTTATGAGAATCATACTAATCAAGTAGATAATAAGAACGAAGATGATTTTCCTCTTGATCATGAGAAATCAGTTCAGATCAATGAGTATGTAGAAGGGATAAAGAAATTAGATATTTTAAGGGATGAAGATCAAAAAACACTCAATTTCAGTTATACTAAGGGTGAGGAGAGTGTAAATCAAAAAGTTCGTTATAATGCCAACAATAACATAATAAAATGATGAAACCAGTTTTAGTCGTTACTTTTGTCCTTATGTTTTTCACAAGCTTGGTGGTAGGTCAGAGTGAAGATTTGACTGCGAAGTATGATAAATACCTGGCATTGTGGCCAAACGAGAGTTTTAGAAACTTTCTTAAGCTTACCCATTGTAAGAGAATTAGCTTTTTACAGCAAAATTTTGGTACTCACAAGAAGCGTATGGATTTTCCAGATGGAAAAATGTATTTTTTTATTGGAGTAGTTGAAAAAGAAAGTAAAATAAAATCATCTTGTGAGGTAGGTATTTGGGGGTACTCCTATAAGAGCCAAAGACTTTTTTTAGCTGATATAAAGAAGTGGCAAAATTACTTTGGGTGCCAATAGTCTTTTTGATTATAAAATCTATTTGGTTAAGGTTTGGCTAATAGCCAAACCTTAACCAAATAGTAAGCAAAAAAGGATGCAACTCAATGAGCTGCACCCAATGATAGGTTTGATCTGCTTAATTATGAGGGATGCATTGCTAATTGTTGTAAGGATACGTAAAATAAGCACGAATTTAAGTCATAAAAACCGGCAAAACTGTGGAAAAGCGAGGGTACTTAGAAAATAGGAGGGGGGGGGGCAAAAATTGGGGAGGTTAAACTAGTCAAAGTAGCGGAGCCCTGTTCAAAATCCTGGTGTCCAGAAAGTCAAATGCCAAGGATAAAAAGTCAAATTGATCTTGATTTATGTATTGGCGACTAGACATTTGATTGGCAATTTGCTTGATAAGGTACTTATTATGGAGGTTACCAATGAGTGCTTTGGCCAATTTTTGCGAAAACATTGCCTCAATCTTGTTGACAATCTCAGAATGATTTAGGAATGCTTTACTGTCTTTAAGTATATGAATAAAAAAGCTTACAGGCTGCCAATTATCTGTGGTATTATGATCCCTAACTTCGGCTGAAACTACCATTTCCTGGATTTTGATGTTGCGAATGGCTTTTCTTTCCTGCTTTCCCCAATATTCTACAATATTTGAAATATCCTTTTTACGTTGAACATAGCCCATTCCCCATTCAATATTATAGTTGTCCCTGGATAGAGCATATATGTTGTTTGTTGCACTCATCTTTTATTTGATTTTTTACCTCGATCAATCGATTTTTGAATAGTTGAATTCAATGAACGGCAAAATGAAGCCTTCTTTAGGGTTCCACCAGTGCTCCTTTTTAAAAGGTCTAATATTTAATGTGTTTTTTTCAATCCACTGGATTCTACCATAAACTTCTTCCTCAACCTCTAAAAGAACCTGTTTGCTAACCTTAGAGGGGCTTCGCAAATTAGTCTTGGTAATTAGTTCTGCTGGGTGCTCTCCAGGAGGGTCACATTTGGATATTTTCAAGTAAGCATCAGCTAATTTCTCGATGGCCTCTTCTTCGGTTTCATACCAGCCAGTTACCTCTAACTTGAATGAGCTTAACCGATACTGTTTACAAACACATTTTTTGAATTGATTTCTTCTGAATATTTTAGAATTTCCTTGCTCATCTGTTTGTAAAATGACCGCACTCCAGTCATCAAGGCTGGAATTGGAAATGTATAGTAAATGCTGGCCATAGAAATTGGATGTAGGGTCTACTATCGTATAAAGTATATTTCTAGGTCTAAAATCGTATTCTTTTAACATAATGATTATAAGCTTTTAAAGTTTTAATGGCCAAGACAGGATTTAAACCTGTAATAGCATACCTGAGAGCATTTGCCAATGCTGACTCTGGCTAAAAAGACAAATGAGCGTTTCTAAATATCCAAACTATGTCCAGGAGGAGCCCACCTGGCGTTCCTTGATAAATTTTTTGAAAGATATTTGATCTCTCAATGATAAACCAAGACTTCCATCATAGGCCTTATAGCCATATTTAAGTCTAATTACCTTTAAGTTGATGTCTGAGTGTATAGAAAAAGACTTTTTCATAATGGTCGAATAGTTTCAACTAATGTGTATAAACCTGTATTTTCTTTGGTTTGCTCCATTGCTTTGTTTTTATGATGTACAAATATAATACACGATAACGTGTATTTCAATAAAATACTTGAGTTTTTACACGTTATCGTGTATTTTTCTATATTTGCAACATGGCAAAATCAAAAAAATACAAAGTGCTAAGTATTACAGCCTTGGCGGAGTTGGTTTACAAGAAGAGGGGGTATGATTTCGGGCAACCTAATGCCAGGGATATGGCTCGCTCTAATTTTACTAGATTAGATATAAATGAGGAGAATTTAGATGAACACTTTGAGGAGCTGAAGGTTTTATTGGATCAAGAATACAAATCTTACAAAAAGGAAAGGTTTGGGAAGCAAAATAAATGATTATTCATTTTTAATACACGAAATCGTGTATTATATTTGAGCAACCATTTTCATTTATATTGTAGCAATATCTTTACTAGGTTGAACGTCTGAGATAGGTTTTGTATTTTCAGTAAAAAATACCTCATCATCCAATAGTAGTAATTCCGTCATAAATGGTTACACTAGATCGATTCAAAGTCATGGATTTAGATAATATTAGACAGTCGATTGCTGACGGAAAAATTGAGGAAGCAATAAGCATCCTGTTGGATTTAAGTAAAAATACTACATTTTATAATGAAGTTTTGGCTTTAGCCGGTAATTTCAGAGACTTGACGGCCAATGAATCTTTATACACACTCCAAAGGTTTTCAACTGAAAAGGTGAGGATCAGAAAGCAGGTTTTGGGCATTGCTGATAGATGCTCTGTTGTTCTAGGCAAATCCAAGGGTAAAGACTTATCTAGCCAGTTTGAACATAATATTGTGGGTCCAAAAACCAAAATTCTGTTTTTGAGTGCGAATCCTGATCCAGGAGCCATTCTTAATTTCGATAAGGAAGTAAATGAAATTGAGGGTAGCCTGAAAAGGTCAGCTTTCAGGGATCGTTTTAAATTTGCTCAAAAGAGAGGGATTACCACAAGAATCATAAGAGAAGCAATAAGAGATGAGAAGCCTGATATAATTCATTTTTCGGGGCATGGTGCTGGGGAAGATGGTATTGTAGTTTTAGACGATAATGAAGATGCAGTGATACTGAGTAATCAAGCAATTGAAATGTTATTTGAAATTATCAAAACCCAAGTAAAGTGTGTGATATTAAATGCGTGTTATTCAGAATCTCAAGCCAAGGTCATTACAAAGCACATACCTTATGTCATTGGAATGGATGATGCCATTGAGGATTCTACTTCTATTGCCTTTGCGATGGGATTCTATGAGGCTTTAGGAGATAATCAGAGTTTTGAACAGGCTTATAAATATGGGCGTATGGTTGTGGTAATGGAAAATAGGATAGGTGCTGATATTATACATTTTTTTGTACAGAATACATGAATTTTTAATCTAAAAATAAATTCTAAGCTATGTTAAAACGTACCATTTACTTTGGTCTACTCCTTTTACTGGGGCTTCTTATGTGGAATTCAGCAAATCATTCATTCCATAAACAAGAAATAACCTATGTGGAGATTTATGTTGATGAAGGAGATACAATTGACATCCTTGATGTTGCAAAGGTTACACCAGATAATCCAATATCCAGCATCATAAAAAATAACGTTAAAGCTGGGGAGAGTTACAGGATTAGACAAGGTGATTATTTACCTCTTCCCCGTCGTGTGCCTGCCAAAGAATTTTAAATCAGCAGTATTAATTGTGAACCTAAATAATTATTAAAAAATGGATCAAAAGAAATTTAGACAAGAACTGAGTGGTTTTGCAACACATTTTTGGAATGCACAAATTATGATTGCAAACCCCTTTGATTATTTGAATGCTGATAGAAAGTTTGATGCCAAATTGCTTGTAGAAGATTTTATGGAGACCCATGGAAAAGTTGAAGAAAACGACGAAAAATACAGAGTACTCTGTGAAGTTGCTAATAATTACCTTTCTGAAAATAGATTGGTATTTCCAAGAGGGTATGATTTTGTAGAGGTGGAAATTCAAAATTAGTCTTTAATTCAAAACAGATATGTCGTGAAAAATGGAGAGCCTGGTAGACTTTTAATGAAAAAATGTAGAGAGTTTTCGGTGAAAATGAAAATCAACCCAGATGAATTGCAATTCTTGGGTAAACTTCGTGGTGATTTTTTTGAAGAAAACTGCCGAGTTTTTGGCTTCAAGGACAACTTTTTTGAAATACCTAAATCAACAGAAAACTTCAAGCACATTATTGATCCAGATGTGTTTGAAGATTATTCATTAGCTGATCTGGGTGTACCAGTGCAAAGGGTGGCCAAGGGCTTTTCTCGTGAATATTTATCAGATTTCGAGAGCTATCTCTATTTGATAATAATGGATAATGGTTGCGTGAATGCTCATAAAAATTGGTAATTGATGAAAGAAGATAATATTTCAAAAATCAAACAATACCTTGAAAGTGGACATGAAGCAAATACAAGTTTGGCTTTTCAAATTGGTATGAATACTTTGGGCTTGAGTCAAGAAGAAATTGCAGGGTACAATTTTGAAATCCAGGCTCCAAGTATGAAAGGAGCTTTCAATAGAAGGGATAGGATACATGTTCCCCGCACCACAATTAAATTGCGGGAATATGTTTTTAAAGGCAAAGATGGAGTAAAAGATAAAATTCATAAATGTGTTGATCTAGTCTATCCCATTCAATGGTTCTTAAATAGTTTTTATAATCCTCTATGTAGTCTTCATCAGTCATTTCTTTGGTTTCTGCAAACCAGGTAATCTTATAAATGCCCAATCTCTGATCAAAGCTTAATTGTTGATACTTGCTGGAGTATAGCAACTCAATTCCATTTTTTTCCATTTTGGTAAATACTTATTGTTTTGATTTGTTTGATGTGACTGGCTCAGAGGTGCTTGATATTGGGATTAGGTTGAAAAACGTACATTCGTTATATTTGATAATAAATTTATTGTCAATTGAGAAACTTTTCAAGTTTTTTTGCGATTATATCTATAAGAGCAATGAAAATCGATCAGTTCATAGAGAAGACACAACAGCAGGTGTCCAGAGGCTATATAGACGAGGCTATAGAAGGTTTGAAGCAATATTTAAAGAGCAATCAAACTTTCTATAAAGAGGTTATTGGGCTCTCTGGACGTTTTGCTGATTTACAAAACCAGATTGACTCAGGGATTCTGACTTCCGAAGAGGGAATTAGTCAAAAAGGACAAGTACGGAAGCAAATACTTAATATCCTTGATAGAATCAATCAAGCAGAATTAGAACCTGATAGTATTGGTTGGGATAATTCTGGAAAAAAGGCTTCGCAAGCAGGTAAGCGAATAGTTTATTCTTTTGTCGTTCTTGGGGTAGTGTGCTTGATTTCATTTATGATAGTGATTTTCTATTGGTTAGTGGAGGTGAAAAATTCCCAAACAAAACCATCAGTAGAGAGTGAATATTTCCCTAAGACCAGAAATTTCTATGAAAGAGGGGACACTATCAATGAAATTAAGCCAATACCTAAAAGGCATACGAAGCAAAATACTCCTACTGGAAAATCAAATAAGCCTTCTGGTGTAACAACAACTAACCCTATCCTATTTGAAAGTTTTAGGTTTGATGTAACGACTACGAAAGGTTCACAGAACATTGAGCTTGTGGAGGGAGAAGAATTGAAAATTAGAGTTTTTGTTAATAAACCAAGCTTTATCAGGTTGATATACAAGTTTATGGATGGGACGGCAGTCTTGCTGGATGATCAGTTTGTTTCAGCCAAGAACCTTCGTTCTTGGTATACACTTTCATCTACTTTTGAATGTGCTGCACCTTTTGGTAATGAACAGCTTTTCGCCTATGCTCAGAGTGAGCCTTTTAAACCACTGGAGACAAGTAGTCAGGATGGCTACAAAATGATAGAGGCAAACAAGCTTGAAAGGCAACTGGCTGAGATTAAAACCAAAGGTGATCAAATTATCAAAAGAGGGCTAAAAAAGCGCAAGAACCAAGCATCGCAAAAAGCAAACTATCCCAGAGCCACATACCATAAAAGTAAATTGTTAAACATAAAAACCCGGAAGAAAATACTTCCGGAAAATACTCAATAATTGATATGAAGAATGTTCGGTTTTTTTTAGTGGTGATGCTTTTTGTGATAGTGACAGGGAATTCACTAAGAAGCCAAGACACCCAAATAATTGATGTATCAGCCGAAAGTTATCCAGGAGATGCCAAGAGAATTATAATCAATTATACTCTAAAGGCAATCCTAAAAACCTTGAAGTACCAGGTATCTATTCATGTTTCACTTGATGGAGGAAAAACCTACAGTACAGCGTTGGGGAGTTTTCAAAATGCTGAAGAGGTAGGAGTAGTAAAGGTTGGTAAGCATAAAGCAGTTTGGAATGTACTTGACGATAGACCAAATGGTTTGATTGGTGACCAGATTAGATTTAAAGTAAAAGCAGTGCCCGCCTTTGAGCAAAAAGATAGCATAAGTCTTTTGCCCCAGATGGTGCTAGTGAAGGGTACAGAAAACTTTCAGTACAAAAATAGATGGGGCAACACTAAAACTGCCAATATTAAGGATTTTTATATAAGTAGGAAGGAAGCTTCAATTTATGAGCTGTTTCAGGTTCTCAGTTTTTGGAGGATACAAAGTGAAGCAGAAAAGAATATAGTTGAGAGAGCTTACAATAAACCCTTTATTGGGAGTTTTTCGCTGGCCAGGAAGTTTTGTCGAAGAAAGGGTGGAAGGTTACCAAAAAGTAGTGAATGGCTTTATGCTGCTAAAGGGGGGCATCTAATGCAGAATACAGTTTATCCAGGAAGTAACAATTTTGAGGAGGTCGGGTGGATCAATAATAAAAAGTTTTATGAGCAGCCAGTAGCTCTACTTAAGCCAAACTCTTTGGGTTTATTTGATATGTTAGGTAATGCCTGGGAATGGGTTCGGGGTGGATCTGTGAGTTTGATGGGATGGACCACAGAAGTAAGGTTTTTAATTGGAGGAAGTGTGAAATCTCCTGTTGATAAATTTACAAAACTCAACGGGATGCAACCCTTCAGAATAGAGGGATATAACGTGAAATCTGCCACTGCTCGTTTAGTGAAAAGTCCTCCCAAAAACTATTTTGACCAGTTGATGAAGGTTAAGTCAGCAAAAGTAAATGTTGGACAGCGTGTTTTTGTGAGTGATACTGATTTTACTATCAGTAAATCCCTGATTACCTATCAGGCTTATGCCCAATTTCTAAACTTTGAAGGAGCTCCTCCACATAGTTTGCGGGTGAGAAAATGGATTTACTTGGGTGGCAAAGATAACAGAAAGCGATGTCGGATTTATTTCATACGAGGCAGATACAAGGTTGAGAAGGGGTTTGAAAAAAGGCCAGTCACTTTTGTAAGCCATTTGGGAGCCAGGGCTTATGCTGTTTGGCGCGGAGGAAGACTACCTACTGAACTGGAATTGAGGAATTATCGAAATCAAGCTCAAAAAGGTGGGATAAACAAAACCAAAGAATGGTTGAGGGATAATTATGAACCAGGCTTTTTTGAAAGTGCAGATCCTGCGGAAAAGAACATTTGGAATCATTCTCTTACAGGGCGAAATACCATAATAGATCAAGACAATGAAACCAGCGGAGGGTATAGCAATAACTATTTTGCTGGAGTAGGATTTAGGGTTGTTCTCCCAAAGGAACATTAAAATGAAAAAAGCCATATTAATAGTCTTTGCCCTTTCTTGTTTTCTAAGGGTTAAGCCTGATCATTACCTTGGTGTAAGCAATATACCCGATCAAGAGGCTTTACCCTTGATGGTTAAAGTGGAAGGAAAATATTTTGAGAAGGGCCAATCTCCTGCATTGACAAATGACTTTGGAAAAGAGGTGAGCAGCATCAAGGGATTCTACATCAGTCGTTATGAAATAACCAGAGAGCAGTATAATTTTTATTTAGATATTCAGGATTCAAGTAAAAGAAATGATCCTGTTGTAGGCGTGTTGCCTAAGCAGGCCAGGGCTTATGCTAAATGGGCTGGTGGGCGATTACCACGTTTTGAAGAATGGTTGTATGCGGCCAGGGGAGGACATGTGAGGCAAGATACCTTTGAATATGCTGGAAGCAACGATATTTTCCAGGTGGCTTGGGTTGCCAGAGATTATATGAAGAACCATTCAGTGAAGCCAGTAGGTTTATTGAAATCTAATTCATTGGGCTTGTACGACTTAAATGGGAATGCAATGGAGCTGCTTGACCTTGAGACTTTCTCAGAATCAGGTATTGTTCATTCTTATGCGTTGGGTGGCTCTGTGAACAACCACTTTCAAAATCATTTTGCACTCAGCATTAAAAACCCGTTACTTTTTCTTTTGCGAATGCATGGCCATAGACGGGATTACACAGAGTGTAAGGTGGGAATTAGATTGGTTAAAGATATTCCGGTTTTTTCTGATCGGCTGCTGTATAGGCCGATATTTACAGAAAATAAATTGAGGGTTTTTATATCTGATTTTATACCCAATGTTTCATATGTTCAATTCTTAAATTTTGATTTGGCCAATCCAACTTGTAACCGTGTATGGGCTTGGCTTCCTAATCCCAGGAATCAGTTTTCATTTGACTATTTCCAAAAAAAGTATGTGATAACTCTGGGTTGCCAACCATTGCATGGAATAAGCCTGGATGGAGCAAAAGCTTATGTTAGCTGGCGAGGAGGGAGGCTACCCACTTGCGAAGAAGTAGATGCTTTTTTTGCTTCAAAAGGTTTTAAGCAGAATTACCGGATTTGGTGTTTAGACTCGAAAAGCAAACAGGGAAAGCTTTATAATCCAGTTAGTAGAAAGTTGGAAGCTTCTGATGAAGTTGTTTCTGCAAGCATTCGCTTAATGGTGGTAATGCCACTTTCTATTGAAAAAAACTCATATAAAACAAATCAATGAAAACTCAAATGAAAATAATCCTTGTGTTGGCGATGCTATTGTTTGATTTTATAGCAAGTGGGCAAGGCCTTGAGAAAGCTAGTGAACCTACTACTTTTAATATTTTACCTGGTAAGTCTAATCGTTTCACCAGAGGGAAATTGAGACCACCAAAGATAACTCTTTTCGATGGTAAAAAAGAAATAAAGCCAGGTGATGTAATTGAAACCAGAGAAAAGCAAGTTTTCATCAAAGGCAAGGTGGAAGCCGATTTTGGAATAAAGGCTATTAATGTAAATGGAAGTGACTACCTTCCTTCTGAGCGTCTTATGATTTATTTCCCAGCTCCCAAAGCATTTAATGGAAATACCATTGTGGTAATTGATGGCAAGGGGCAGAAATCAACCATTGAGTTTAGCATCAAGAATATAAATAAATCAAGTACTCTTGTGGCAAGAGCTGTTAAGGATAAATCTGGTCCTGAAATTAAGCTGACAAGTGATTTTGCAAGAAGAGGATTAAAAAAGCAAAAAGTATTTTTGGTTGGTTCTGATAAAGTTGAAATATCGGGAGCTTTGAGGGATGCATCAGGCATTCGTCAGTTGACTATCAATGGCCATCAGGTTAGTGTGATTGATAACCGGTCATTTCAGTATTTATACAAGTTATCAGCAAGACGAACTAAGATGATCATTAAGGCAATTGATAATGTTGGCAATTCCAGTGAATTGAATTTTATCATTGAGAAGACTAATCAAGTAATTAACCCCAATGAGACCAATTTATACTTTGTGGCTATTGGCGTTTCCAGGTTTAAACAAAAAGATTACAATTTGAATTTTGCTGATGATGATGCCAAAAAGATTCACAAGGTGTTTACAGCCGAACGAAATAAAAAGCTCTTTAAAAAGATAAAAAGCAAAGTGCTTCTCAACGAAAACGCAACTCGTTCTGGCATTATCAAAAGTTTTCAATGGTTGAGGAAAAATGCCACATCAAAAGATTTGATTGTGCTTTTTATTGCAAGCCATGGTTTCAATGATGATGATAACTTTTACATACTTCCACATGATGGTGATCCAGATAACTTACTCATAAGTGGTGTGAGCTGGAGTGCTCTTGCAGCAACATTAAACAAAATTTCCTGTCGAAAAATGCTCTTCATTGATGCCTGCCATAGTGCCAAATTGGGAGAAGATTTGGTGAAAACCAGAGGGGTATCTGACATAAGAAAAGCTCAGAAGATTCTTCAAAGAAAAGAATATGGGACAGTTCTTTTTTCGGCAGCGAGCAAGATTGAGAGCTCCCTGGAAGCTTCTAAATGGGGACATGGAGCCTTTACCTTGGCAGTTACTGAGGCTTTGAATGGTAAGGGAGATAGAAACGGTGATGGGATCGTTTTTCTGAGTGAGTTAAATCTTTATACTCTGGAACGGGTCAAGGAGTTGACAAATGGAGCTCAGCACCCAAGTTTGCAAAATCCAGCTTCCATAAGCCAATTGCCACTCACTATTGTTCAAGAATAAAATCGATATAATGAAAACCTATCAAACAGTATTATTGTCACTATTTCTGATCATTTGCATAGGGCAAATTAGCTCTTTTGGCCAAAAATATAATGGATTTAAGCCTCTGGCTCCTGGACCTTCACTTATCCTGAAGGCGAACTTTCCCATAAACAAGGATGGGATTGACATGGGGAAGGTGTTTTTTAACGAAAAAATACATCTTTATGCAAAAAACGTTGGAACCAGTGCCTTGACTGTAAAATATGTGAAGATGGAAGGGCATTTTATTAGTTCTCTGAAGGTTCAGGAGCGCACTATTTTGCCAAGAGATTCATTGCATATCACTATTGGTCTGGGGAATTCACACTTTGGTTCCAAAAAAGGGAGCATATTATTTTATTGCATAAATCATAATCCCAAGATCATAAGGCTGAACTTGAAAGCGTTTTTGACCAAATTTGACCAAGATATTAGTTTTAGTGTTCAGGATAAAAAATTTGGAGATCCACCTTTCAAGTTGAAGGCTAAGATTAGTACAGGCCTGCCTATTATCTACAAGAGCTCTAATCCCAAGGTTGTAGAAATACAAGGGGATATGGCTTTTATAAAATCACCAGGAGAAGTGTTCATAACTGCCATTCAAAAGGGAACATTATACCACAATGGAATTATTGCTCCACGTTTGATTACTGTGGTTAAAGGTGTTCCTGTTCTGGAGTTTTCACCTAGCGTAGTTGTAAGGGTTGATGAACCATCATTTCAACTCAGCACCAGATCAATGACTGGCCTGCCCGTCAGATTTGAAAGCTCAAACCCTCAGATCATCAGTGTTATTGGTAACGTTGCTAAAATAAATGATCCTGGCATAGTTTCAATAACTGCTATTCAACAAGACAACAATTATTATGAGGAGGTTAGGGTAACCCGTGAAATTACTGTGTTACCATCCTTTTCGAAAGAGATAAGCGTTTTTCCTTTTTTAGCTCAAGACCAAGTCAAGGTTAATATAGGGCATGGGGTCAGAAAACAGAGCAATGTTGAATTGAAGGTATTTGACGATATGGGGCGGCTTATCTTATCAAAAAAAACTGATGTGACCAGCAGTACCTTGAATCTTAATGTATCTCACTTTCACCCAGGAGTATATTTCATTAAATGGACCCAAGACAGGCAGCTTTATACCTTGAAGTTTATGAAGAGATAGTAGTAGTAGATTCTAATATTTAGAATGCTTCCCATAAGTGGCTAACAAATGAGCTCTCTTAGGGAAGCATTTTTTTAATGGCCTTAATCCTGATCAGTTTTCCCATCCAAAGCATTGTAGAAGTAATCAGGATAATCTCTTGCAACAACTCTAGCCTGAAGAATATATTGACAAGTGTGAATGCCTGTGACCCAATCAGTAATGTGACTAGGATGTATTTGTTCTAATTGAGCAAATAAATTATGTGCCTCTACCAGTAAATTTGAAATTTTTTGTTCAATTTCTGTATATGGATGCTTATTATCAGTTTGATTCATGTATGAAAGGTTTTTATGCGAGGATGCTTCTTAGAAGCAGAACAATCAAGAAAATGTTTATCAACAATAAGATAGTTTTGGTGACTTTGTGGATGTGAGTCATGATTTTATCAACTTTATCTTCCTCCATTCTGCCCTCAATCAAAAAGTAAAAGGCAAACCAAGCGTCGTTCCCTCTTAGCATAGTGAATAGGAAAAACATTCCCAGTATAATGGAAATCAAAGAAGTGAATGGAATCGCTAAGGCCAGATAAAAATTCGTTTGGCTATCTTTATTTCTTAATATCTCTAAAAAATCTTCTTGACCAAAAACTTTTATTCCTGAAACTATGAAATGGTAAAAAAACTCTATTGCAGCTAAAAATATATTTGAGTGATGCCCATGTAGCTTCTCAAAGCCTGGTATTAACTGGATTATTACCAAGATAAAATATCCTACAAGAATATTAGAAATTGGTCCACCTAAGCATATAAACGCTTTTTGCCAACGCGTTTTATTATCAAATAAATGAGCTTCATCTTTTTGACATTCTGAATCTTTTGCAATAATCACATTGCCAGCGAAAGGATACAAATGCAACGTTATTTTAAAATCTCTCAAGGATAGAGTTAGAAGTTTAGGACCTTTACCAATTTTCATTGAAAAAGTATGTACTCTGAATGCTTTACACATAACAAAGTGTCCAAGTTCGTGAATAGTTAGAAAAGCATATAGGCTTATGACTACAATTAAAACGAGTGAAATAAAATTTAGCATTTAGGGATAAGAAAATAATTACTTTCCCATTTCAGAACTTTGGCACAGTCTT
>CALDJV010000885.1 GCA_937899305.1 uncultured Cytophagaceae bacterium | reverse complement strand
ATTATACAAATTAGAAACATAAATTGGGAAACTTATTTTTGTTTCATCCCTAAGGCTGTTTATTCGTTTAAGTTCATTACCTTGTGGAGACTTTTCTGAAATACCACAGAGGTAACCATTTATCTCCGAGAAAAGCTTTTTCATACAGGTAGAGTTTGTATTTTTTATTAGACACATTAAATATCTATATTCTACCTGTTACTTTTTAGTTATATCCTAAATTTTAAGCGAGTTTCTTTTTTTATTTCTGTATGGTTTCAAAAGACGATGAAAAAAATCTTTGCGTAGCCAAAGCTACGGAACTATTTTTTGAAAAAGTATGGCGACAAGAGATCAGCCAAATGGATTAGGTTATTTTTGTAGTTTTACTAAGAGGATCATTATTCCCATTCTATTTTTTGATAAAAATAAATGATTTTAAGAGATCAATTGGTGCCCAATTCATAAACAGGGAGGATATGTTTATGAATAGTAGATATGAGTTTATAAAAAAATAAGCCATCACAATAAAGTCCTTATTTTATTGTGATGACTTTCAATTCATTTACATTTTATTAGTAAAGTCCCCCCTTCAGAAGCGCATCTAGCGAGGTGTAGAATAAACCTTTAAAAAGGCTTCTTTTCGTTCTCTGGCCAAGTTTACTGTATCATTGTTATCCATGACAATGTAACCACCGTCTTGTTTTACAAATTGTTTTACCCGATTGAGGTTGATGAGGTAAGAACGGTGTGTACGGAAAAACCCCGGATGGCTTAATACTTTCTCAAAACTCTTGATTTTTTTGGAAACCAGTACTTTACGTCCCCCTTCCAAAAAAATTTGGGTGTAGGCTCCATCTGCATTCAAATAGACAATTTCGTCTACCTCTACAAATAGCAGCCCCTCTGATACTGGTAAAGCAATCCGGGTGATGTGTTCTTGGCTCAGGTTATTTTTTAAAGTATCTACCCTTTCGTTGATCTGAGGGGGAGTCAATTGACTTTGAACTTTTTCTACGGCTTTAACCAGCAACTCTATTTGGATCGGCTTTAATAGATAATCGATGGCAGATACCTGAAAAGCTTGAATGGCATATTCGCTGTAGGCGGTCGTAAATATGATCTCAAAATCGATTTGATCAAAAAAATCTAATAACTGAAAACCAGTATAGCCAGGCATTTCTATGTCTAAGAACACCAAATTTGGTTGATATTTATGGATGGCCTTTACCGCATTGGGTACATCATCGGCAACCGCTACAACCTCTATTTGAGGGCAGTATTCTTTCAAAAGTTCTTGTAAAATACGCCGTGCTTTGGCTTCATCGTCAATAATAAGGGCTTTTAGCATTGAATAATCGTTTGTGTGGTAAGCAACAATTTTAACTGTAAGAGCTCTCAATTGGAATTTTTAGATGCACTTTAGTTCCCCGAGCTTCACCTTGGGTATCTTCCAAGTCATCGATACTTATCAGAATAAAGTTCTTGCGACCGTGATTCAGTAATTCTAATCTTTTTTGGGTGGCACTCATCGCAAAAGATTTATGCCGGGTTTTTCGCTTGGTCTTTAATTCCCACGATTTTTTACGCCCTATCCCGTTGTCTTCTACCTCACAACAGAGCATTTCATGACCTTGGGATAAGAAAAATCGTATGTGTAATTTACGATCGTTTTTTTTATGCAACAAACCATGTTTTACTGCATTCTCTACATAAGGCTGAATTAACATGGAAGGGATTGAGATCTCTTCCGGGTCAATCTCGTCATCTACCTCGAGTGCATACTGAAACGTTTCCTCAAACCGCACCGCTTCCAACTCAAGGTATAACTTTAGTACTTTTAGTTCTTCCGACAAACTTACCTGCTGCTCGTTGGACATATCCAGGGTAAGTCGCATAAGATCGGCAAATTTCCCTAAAAAAGAGTTCGCCAAACGCTTTTCGTTCAATAAGATAAATTCTTGAATGGAGTTGAGGGCATTGAAAATAAAATGAGGGTTCATTTGTACTTTCAGAGCCGATAGTTGCGAACTACGCAAGTCTTGTTTGATGTCGCTTTCTCTTCTTAAATGCCGAATTCGTAGTAAAAAGAAGGCACTAATGATAGTTGCCCCAGCCAGGATGATCAAAATAATAAACCACCAGGTCTGGGTGTAGTGTTTATTGACCCGGAGTTTGACATAATCAAATCCCACGCTCTCGATGTTGTCTTCATTTACCGCTTTTACTTCAAACTCATAGGTTCCAGGTTGTAGCGAAGGGTAACGAACAAAATTGTTGGCGCTCCCAATATAAGTCCAGCTACTATCTATGCCTAGCATACGATACTTGTATCTGAACTTTCCCCGACTACGATAAGCCAAACCTTTGAAAGATATTTTCAGGTTGTTTTGATCGTAAGCAAATTCATATTCTTTGCTGTCATTCATTTGGATTTCCTTGTCCCACACTGCCAAACTTGTCACATAAATCGGAGGAGAAGCTTCATTGATGCGTAATTCGGTTTTATTAAAGGTCAATAATCCTTGGGTAGTAGCTACCCAAATTTGATCGCCCTGGATGAGCAAATCTCTTATTTCTTTGGTCAATAATCCATCTTGGCGGTTAAATAATTGAAAAGAGCGTTTTCCTGGATCAATCAGTTGTATTCCCTGATCAGAACCTACCCAGATTTTATTTCCGTCAGGTTTTACTACTCGGCAAAAGTTGCTGACCAAGCCATTACCGGTATTGAAGTGATGCACAATGGTAGTATCTTTGAAGCCATACAAACCATGTTCCATGGTGCCTACCCATACAATACCATCTTCGCTTTGATTGATACTGAGGGCAAAAATACCGTGCTTGTTTGGCTTGTCAATCATTTCATGGGCGATTCCATCTTCATTGTAATAAAACAACCCATCGTAATATCCTGCCCAAATTCGATGATTTACTGTATCTCCCCAAGTAGTTCGTGATCTTCCATGCCTGAGCCTCAATACCCCTATAGGGTATTTACTTTTCACTTTTTTGCCCCGAACCTTGAAATAGGAGGAAACATCATATGCGTTATTTGCTCTAAACGCTTGGGTCAAGGGAGGCTTTTCGTTTGGTTGTGGATCTAACCTAATGACGTTCGAACCAGTAGAAGATGAAGTAAGTAGATAGTTCTTCCCAAAAAACGCAAAGCTTTTGGGAGCGCTTCCTGCCACACCACCATCCACACTAATAGTGAAATCGGGTCTAGCGGTCAAATCGGTGTAAAAATTCCAACGATTAGACTCATTCTTTTTAAAAATTTTAAACCCATAACTACTTACATAAAGCTGTTTATGGTATGGATCATACAACACTCCCTCTACCTCTTTCTTCTCTTGTACATCGTACTGAAAAATCAATCCTTTGGTTGGATTGAATACCGATACTTTTCCAGCACTCCCCCCTAACAATATATTGCCTTCTTCGTCACTGGTTAGACAGTTTATGCGCTCATCTTTCAACGTTGAGTTTCTATTACCATAATACAATACATCTTTGGAAGGCATAAAGTATACTCCGCTTCTGAGCGTGGTAATCCAATAATTTTGTTCTCGGTCTTGAACCACCCTCGATATTGCTTTGCCTGGTAGTATATGCAAACCACCTTTGTAAGGCTTTCTTTGAGGATTGTAACAATAAGCACCATCAAACCCCATTACCCAATAGTTTCCTTCCAGGTCCCGCTCAATATTAGTCACTACCAGCTCTTTGAGCTGCGCTTTTTGATCTACAAAAGCCGGTTCAAACGTGTTTCCTTTCAACTCAAACAATTCATCGCCTTTTTTGCCTGCCGCCCAAAGCCCATCCATAAAAAATAGCCCATCAAACCCCAAGAATTTTTTTTTGTCTAATTGAGCTCGTTTTTTGGCCACCCCATCGGCCCCATGTGTCCATATCGTTCTATTGGCATCTGCATACCAAATATTGCCTTCAGGATCTTGAGCCATGGTCCAAATAGCGCTTGTTTTACTCACCTTTAGATTCGCATCTTGCCATTTTTTCTTTGTAATATCGTATTGATAAATACTGCTCGAAATAAAAACATAGGCCTTATTTGAGCTCTTATTGATAAAATAAGCCATCAAACGCCCTTGTTTAGGCCCTATATCAATTTTCAGCTCTTTTACTTGATCGGTTGCTTTGTCTATATAGAAAACCTGGCGGGAAAAATTCATAAACCATACCTGTCCATCACGATCCTCGGCAAAATTAGACATGGCCTTGCTGCGGGCTGTAGGGGTAGCGTAACGTTTAAACTTACTGCCGTCGTAGCGACACACCCCTAAATCGGTGCCAAACCACATGTACCCTTTACGGTCCTGAAAAGCATCGTATACTTCCATACTAGGCAGACCATCTTCATCAGTGAGCTGCCACATAGGAGGTTGCTGAGCATACGCTAAATATCCGCGCAGCATACCTCCAAAAAACATAAATATAAAAATGCAATAGCGCAATGTCCTTACTTTTATATGGTATGAAACGAAATTTAGGCAAACCAAGCAGCATGTCAAAATATCTTTGGCTTTATCTATTGGTAATTTGATGGGAGATTGTCAAAGAAAATTAACCTGTAATACTTAATATTCTGCCTATTTTGACTGAACTCATCCAAGAAATTCATAAATTGTTTAAAATTGATCAAACCATCGTTGCGTATACCAAGTATAAAGTAAAGTATGGTGTGATGTTTGAAAATCAGATAATAATTTGGTGGATTTCAATCATTTTTTTAGCCTTTTATTAAGACTAAATGATTGATCCATTGACTTTTTTACTTGAAAAGCAATTGAGTAATCATCCTACCAGATATTATTTGGTTGCCAAGACACCAACCAAAGGTGAATTAGAATAACCATGACAATATCCTGACGACCAACGTTAGCCAAATACCTGAAAATATACCAAGTAATAATCGAAGTTAGCAAACAAAATTATAACTGAAAAAACCAAAATGAAAGAGGAAAACCTGAAAGAGGAAAACCTAGAAGATGATGGCCGTGCATTATGGAGCAATTTTACCGAAAATAATTCATCTGATTTTTGGAGTAACTATGAAACACTGTTGACTCAGGCCAGAAACACCCAGCAATTCAGGCTACAAGCTATTGTAGACAAAGAAAATGAATTAGAATTGCAGCCACTGGTGGTAATGGATGTATCGAAAGCGTCATTGATGATCAATGCTATGGCCACCCAACCTTTGGCCAAGCGTTTTTTGAGACAGAACTATTTAGCCATGTTGGTGCTATTGGGTATCTTTTCGTTTTCTATGTATATGTATTCTCATTATACTCAGGGAGACGATTCGAAAAAAAAGGAACAGTGGATCTATACGTCTTTGAATAAGCGAGAGCGCCGTGCTTTTGATTATTTAATGAACAAAGAAGAGAAGTTGCACGGGTTTACCAATCGAGGCAAAAAATTAAACTATTTGATCTACAAATTCAACTTGGTTGACTGGAGCAAGCGTCCTATCAATTTGAATGATACCACTCGCAAAATCTACCAATTATTTGATCCTGGAAACCTTGAAATTCATTATACCGAATACAAGCCAGGGCGGTTTCGTCGAGTCATCCAAGTATTGGAAAAATACTACTTACAGCATTCTATAGATGACTTAGAAGAAATCGAGTTGACCGAATATAAAGTTTATCGGGCAGGGCTTACCTTGCGATACAAAGGTGAGTTAGTAAAGCCAGATTATTATTACTACCGTAAAAACGTGTTTAAAAATGCCTTTCTTTTCAAAGTAGAGGATCCTGTATACAAAAAAGAAAAGTTCGAGAAAACAGTTCCCTACCTGCATTCTTACAATGCAATTGGTGAACGAGTATCTATCGAAAACAATAACCTGATTGATGTTTTCATAAAGACCGGAATGATTTCCAGGAATAAATTTCGTCCCAATGCTCTTGACCTTTTCGAAGAACAGCCTTCGGCAGATTTTTAGTTTTAACTGGTAATTCAAATCTAAAATCGCTCATCGGCACGACTAAAAACAATCAATTAAATGTACAAAAAAACCCGTTCATCACTGAACGGGTTTATCTATTTTAAAAGATACTAAAATCTTCTTTTATGCTTCAGGAGTTGTTTCCTCAGGCTTTTTTACCGTGAGTGTCAACTCTTCGCCTTCGCCTTTGTAATGCGCCAGGATGGTATCGCCTTCATTTACACCTTTCAAGATCTCCTCTGCTACAGGATCCTCCAAATATTTTTGAATGGCTCTTGCCAATGGGCGAGCACCATATTGAGGGTCGTATCCTTTGTCAGACAAGAAGTCTTTGGCTTCCTCGGTTAGCTCAATCTTGTAGCCTAAACCTTCTACTCGAGCAAATACCTCTTTCAGCATGACATCAATGATAGAATGGATATGCTCACGGTTCAATGAGTTAAAGATGATAACATCATCCAAACGGTTTAAGAATTCAGGCGAGAAGGCCTTTCTTAAAGCATTTTGGATTGTACTCTTCATCAACTCTCCTTGCGACTGCTGACGTGCTTGGGTAGCAAAACCAACTCCGGCTCCAAAATCTTTCAAGTCACGAACTCCAATGTTAGAGGTCATAATAATGATGGTGTTTTTGAAGTCAACCCGACGGCCTAATCCATCAGTTAATATTCCATCATCCAACACTTGCAATAAGATATTGAATACATCAGGGTGCGCTTTCTCGATTTCATCAAGTAATACTACACTATAAGGCTTACGACGAACTTTTTCGGTCAATTGTCCACCTTCTTCGTATCCTACGTAGCCCGGAGGCGCTCCTACCAAGCGAGATACCGAGAATTTCTCCATATACTCACTCATGTCAATTCTAATCAAAGAATCTTCCTTGTCAAACAAGTAAGTTGCCAAGGCCTTGGCCAGCTCCGTCTTACCAACCCCAGTCGGTCCTAAGAAAATAAAAGTTCCGATTGGTTTTTTAGGATCTTTCAATCCAACTCGAGTACGTTGAATCGCCTTCACCAACTTCACGATGGCTTCGTCCTGACCAATTACGCGTTTTTGTAACTCTTCACCCATTTTCAGAATACGGGCGCTTTCTTTTTGAGCAATACGCTTGGTTGGGATACCTGTCATCATTCCTACTACTTCGGCCACACTGTCCTCGCTTACCTCGTAGCGTTTCTTCTTGGTTTCTTCTTCCCAATCTACTTTAGCCTGGTCAAGCTGGGCAATCAAACGTTTTTCTTTGTCGCGCAACTGAGCAGCTTCTTCGTACTGCTGACTTTTGACTACCTGATTTTTTTCCTTTTTGATATTCTCAATACGCTCTTCGAGCTTCAGGATTTCGTCAGGTACTTGTATGTTACTAATGTGTACTCTTGCTCCAGCTTCGTCTAGTACATCAATTGCCTTATCGGGTAAAAAGCGATCACTGATGTAGCGATCCGACAATTTTACACAAGCTGCAATGGCATCTTCAGTATAGTATACGTGGTGGTGATCTTCGTATTTTTCTTTGATGTTGTTCAAAATCTCCAACGTTTCGTCAGGACTGGTAGCTTCTACCATCACCATTTGGAAACGACGAGCTAAGGCACCATCTTTTTCGATGTATTGACGGTATTCGTCTAGAGTGGTTGCACCAATACATTGAATATCGCCTCGAGCCAAGGCAGGTTTGAACATATTGGAAGCATCTAACGAGCCTGAAGCTCCTCCTGCCCCTACAATGGTATGCAACTCATCAATAAACAAGATCACCTCAGGTGATTTTTCCAGCTCGTTCATCACGGCTTTCATACGCTCTTCGAACTGTCCGCGGTATTTGGTACCTGCTACCAAAGAAGCCAAGTCAAGTGTTACTACTCGTTTGCCAAACAAAACCCGAGATACTTTCTTTTGAACGATGCGTAAGGCCAAACCTTCTGCAATGGCAGTTTTACCTACTCCTGGCTCACCAATCAAAATGGGGTTGTTCTTTTTACGACGACTCAAAATCTGGGCAACACGCTCAATCTCTTTTTCTCTTCCTACAATAGGATCAAGTTTGTTTTGCTCAGCTAGCTTGGTCAAATCACGACCAAAGTTATCCAATACTGGAGTTCTTGATTTTTCAGATGATTTCATAGACTCTTTACCTTGTCCACCACCAAACATTCGAGCACCATCATCGTCACCATCGTCGGCATCAGCCGCATCCATAGGGTGGTTGATACGATACTCAAGATGTTCTCTCACTAATTCATAGTTGATATCAAATTTACTCAATATTTGAGTAGCAATGTTATCTTCGTCTCTCAAAATAGAGAGTAGTAAATGTTCGGTGCCAATGAGTTGACTTTTAAATATTTTAGCTTCTAAATAAGTAATTTTCAGGACTTTTTCAGATTGTCGAGTAAGTGGAATATTGGCTAAATTTTTCACATTATTGGTGGCATTACCTCGAGTGGCCTGCTCAACAGCTGCCCGAAGTTCATCTAATGAAATCCCCAACTTTTTTAATAAATTTATCGCAACTCCTTCTCCCTCTCTGATCATTCCCAAAAGCAAGTGTTCAGTGCCAATGTAATCATGTCCCAAGCGTAGGGCTTCTTCCCGACTCAGTGAAATGACTTCCTTAACTCTGTTAGAGAATTTTGCTTCCATAAATTCAGAGAATAATATTTTTAAATTTTTATTTTTTCTGATCACTATAACTTAGTAATCAGTATTCTGTATGGTAGTACCGTTTCTTTTCTTGTATATCTTAAAACCACTAGAGATAAGAAGTGTACTCCAATAATAAAGACTTTTTTCGAATAAGTTAGATTGTTGGTATTGTAAAATAATTATCTACTCCTTCCAATGTTAACTAATCAATTATTTTGGTTTTTTGTTTCTTATTTCACATTTATTATTTGGTTGTATTCAATGCTTACGTTTTTTCGGTGTCTCTGGTTTTTGTTTGTGTTTGGGTCGTTTGTAAATTTAGTGTTTGTTTCAACACAAACCCAGCATTGGGGCCCTCACAAAAAAGCAGATCTAAAACACTCAAATTAGGCACAAACTGTTTGCCAAATACCTGAGGGTAATTAAATGTGTCATACTGTCCGTCAGGTGCAAAACCTTTTTTGGGGTGAATGGCAGAACGTCCTTCCTGAAACCCCTTCAAGTCAGTTAAATTTAGGTAATTATTAGATAATTCAAAATTTTGCGAGAGATTTAACAGTTTAAGACAAATTGTCAGCAACTCTAAATTTAAATCCAATAAATATGGATGCTTCTTATGTAAAACTTGGTGAAAATCATCCGCAAAATATTCATAAAAAGGTGCTTTGCCATAAGCCGAACTGATAGACCGTCCGTGTTGCAACAACCATTTTTGGTTGTAATCTATTTTGATGTCTTTATACAACTGTTTACGGTTTCCTTTGATTACTGGAACCGTAAGGCTTTCTACTTTATTCGACAACAGCACATAACAACGGTTACGATAACTTTGCTTTTCGTAGTTTTCGTAAATATCTAAACAAATACGAGGAAACTTTATGAACTGCACAAAGTAGGCAATACAAGGCAAATATTGCAAATCGAGCACCAGAGTATCTTCAGTTTTTTCAAGCATGGGCATTTTTTGGTTCTTTTAGGCGGGTATGGTCCAAAACTCAAAATAGTTGAGGAAAATTTTAGCGATATTTTGAGCATCATCCAACCCCCGATGATGGGTACCTTCTAATTTGAGGCCTTCTTGCTTAAGGGCTTTTTTCATTCCAATGGGCCGTCTCAAGTTTTTCAAATCGGCATACTGATGTTTCAAACTTATATGTGATGTCAGCCAGTCAGTATCCAGTTGATGCCATACACAATCGTTTTTGAATTGAACTCGATCATAATGCCCCCAAGAACAAAGCAGATACGGTTCTTCTGGAGCAGTACAATCTGTAATCCAGTCTCGAAACGCTTCAAGTGCTTCAGGAAAACCAGGTGCTCCGTCTACCATGGTTTGATTGATAGAAGTGAGTTGCGTACAAAAATCCGATAATATCGGATGGATCACCGGTTTTACAAAGCAAGCAAATTCATCTATCCACTCTCCTTCATTGTTAATGGCCACTGCCCCAATTTCAATGATTTCGCTGGGGCGATTTTCCCTTTTTTCCCAACAGGTAGCTTCTAAGTCAACAATGATGTATACCATTTTATTAAATAATTTATAAAAAATAAAGTTTCATTTTGACTTCAAGTTGAGGGTTCGTCTTTGTAAATAGTCCATAGTCCACGGTCGATGGTCCATAGTAATGTATTACTTGACACAGTTATTGAACAATAAGCCGAAGGCGGAACAATGTAACCATAAAACAAAAATAGTCCACAGGCGACTATTTTTGATCATCTAAGTGGTTATTTCCAACTTGTAAAATCGAAAGGTTATTTTTTTATCATTCTTAAGTAACATTCTTGATTTCACGCTCATCTGTTCTAACTCAAGATGCACCTTATTTAATAAGCTCGAAATATACCAAAAAAATCGTTGGTGTTTTAGAACCTCTCTGATTATGTGTAGTTTTGAGTTTTAAAATTGGTAATAATTATCATCAAACGATATTTATGTTGATATGTTGTTGATTAGGTTTATTGCGCTCTTTCCCTTTTGGTGGATGTATAGGTGGGCTGATTTTTTAGGGTGGCTGGCGTTTCGGGTCATTGGTTATCGTAAAGCGGTAGTGATTGATAATATTCGAAAATCTTTCCCAGAAAAGTCTGACAAGGAAGCAAAACAGATTGCCCGTCGCTTTTACCGCAACCTGGGTGATATTATTGTAGAAAGCCTAAAAATACTCGGGTTGAGTGAAAAACAGTTGCAGAAGCGAGTGACTTACAAAAACTACCACGTTTTAGAAAATCGCCTCAAAGAAGGTAAATCGGTGATTGTGATGACTCCTCATAGTGGCAACTGGGAGTGGTTGTTATTGGCTTGTTCTTATCTTTTGGTGAAATCGGGTTTTGGGGTAGATGCAGTATACAAACCTTTGAGTAGTTCGTTTTTTGACAAATTAATGATTAAGATTCGAAGTAAATTTGGAGCCGACCCTACTCCCATGAATCAGGTATTACGCAATGTAATTACTCGTAAAAAAAGCGGGGAGGTACGGGTCATTGCGATGGTGGCTGATCAACGTCCATTACCCAATGAATCCAATTATTGGACTACATTTTTGCATCAAGATACGCCCTTCTTTATAGGTTCAGAACGCATTGCCCGTAAGGTAAACTTCCCGGTAGTATACACGAGTATTCGTCGAGTTCGCCGAGGATATTATGAAGTGAATTTCCAGGAAATTGCAGATCCTCCTTATCCCAAACCGCCCTCTTCGGAAGCCCATCCCATCATTGAAAAATTTGCTCAGTTGATAGAAAAAGACATTCAAGACGCCCCTGATCAGTGGCTTTGGTCACACAAGCGATGGAAACACAAAAGAGTTTTTTAGTTTTAAAGTCCATAGTTTTTCTAGTTAGTAGTCGATAGTCCACAGTCCACAGTGTTTTAGCTGAGAGTTATGCCTCGCTTCGCGCAACCATTTAGCAATGCAACAATGAGCCGCAGGCGGAACAATAGAAATATTGTCATATTTGCAAAAACAAGAAAACAATCGCTTTGCGCAACCCGAAGCCCTGAGCCGAAGGAACTAGCAATGCAACAATGAGCCGAAGGCGGAACAATTTAACCATAGCACAACGCAACCATTCGCTTTACTGAGCTCGCCAAAACTCGGTTGAAAAATCAATCATCACCAAACCTGCACCGGTCTGATGATGATGAAGTATTTCATTCAATTAACCTGCGTTTTTCAATTGCAAACGGTTCTTGCAGGCTTCTATCATATCAAAATACCCTTGCTGTACTCTGAAATCCATGGCTTCGGGGGTAAAATCATCGGTACCCTCTACCCCTTCGGCTACATATTGTAGCAAAATGGGCGTATTGATCTTTTTTTCATTCAATAACTGTTGGTACACCTTGTTTTGCCGTACCTTGCTATTTTTGTCTAGAGCCTGATCTACTTCCCGAATAAGGTCCACGTATTCATTCATCTTCTCAAACAACTGCTGATCCAAATCAAATTTGCTCTCAAATATAATTTCCTTGATACGCTCAGTAATTTGAGGAATGGTCGTCGGTACTGCTGAGTTTTTTCTAAACAAGCTAATCACAATTACCTCTCGCTCAATCAGATCATCCGGTAATTCACCTCCCAGAGCACGCAAATGATTGACTGCGGGTCTTAAAGGCATATTGGCATACAGTCCTCCGTCCCAGTAATATTCACCATTGACTTTTACCGCCGGAAAATTAGGCGGAATACTGATACTTGCAATCAGTTTGGGTACACTGAGCCCCTCTGCATCCTGGTTTGAAAAACGCTCGAGTTGACCCGTTTCTACATTTACCACTTCTATTACCAACTTGGTTGGATGGGCATTTAGTTGCTCAAAATCTATGAGGTTTTCCAACAACTTCTGAAATGGTGTAATATCGTATACACTGTCTGCGGTCAAGGGAGAAAACATCAGGTTGGGATTGATGTAGTACATATTAGGGTTACCAAATTTGGCTGCTTTGGCTTGCCAACCCTGAGGAATCAAAGGAAAAGCAGGCATTTTTATGGCGTTCCATAACTTTTCTAATGACTTGATGGGGCCATATTTTCCTCCCAACATGACTGCACCATTGATGGCTCCAATAGATACCCCAGTGATGATACTTGGGGTAAAATCTTGTTCTTGTTCGTAGAGCCCTTTGATTGCTCCATACTGGTAAGCACCCAGAGCCCCCCCGCCCTGGAGCACTAAAGCTGTTTTTTTCATCTTACTTTTGGCTGTTTATTAAGTTTTGATAACACTTAGGTAGCATGTACTGGTAGTTTGGATCACTATGCTTTATCCAAAAAGGGTAAACTGACCAATGGTCAGTATTGTTTCAAAAAAATAGTTGAAAATAGCTCGTTTGAATTTTTTCAATCTTCAAAATTATGAATTGTCTTAAAAACAAACAATTTACCAAAAGAAGTCCCGGAGTTAATAGGGTTTAATTCGCCTAAAAAAACCAAAAACGAGGTTATTTTTTTTACCTTAACCCCAAAAGGCTACCACGATAAAATATAGGCAAAATTATACTTTTTCAATAATTTACTAAATGAAAGCCTCCTTGAGCTGAACCAAAGTAAATTATAATCCTAAAAGTTACGAACGCATGATTCATAAGGAGTTTTCTTTAGTTGGTGGTCATTGAGTGGAAAACAAGGTATGAAAAGAGATGGAGGCCAACAGACAGATGGGGAGGATATGTCGTGGCGATGATTGATCACTTTCCTTCATTTGATCTTACTGACCGGGATACCAAATGAAGGCCGATACAATTAGAAAGAAGAATATTTAAACACAAAATAGGAGCTTGAATTGGCATCAAACTCCTATTTTATCTTTTTGCAGTATGAGACAAAAAGTATGTTTCTGTTATGCTTCGTATGAAGCTTCAGATACACCACCTCTATCTCTACAAAAGCGCTCACCACCACGGGCTACTGAACCTACTGATTCCGCATTTGCCGTCAATGTTGTTCCATCACCACAAGTAACTGAACCTGTTCCACCACCATTGATTTTTGATAATGATTCTTTGTCCATTTTGTGCTTAG
>CALDJV010000884.1 GCA_937899305.1 uncultured Cytophagaceae bacterium | reverse complement strand
CTCAGGATGACTAAAGAATCCTGACGATGATAAAGGGGGAGAAAAGGTTATTGGCGACTGGCACAACGCTCTATTTTTAATTACAAAAACCAGGGGAAGAAATTCACCAATTCTGAACAGCGTACCTGTCAGGATTGGTTCTGAGGTGGTAAAACTTGTGTTCCAAAGTACCAAATTCAAAATTATATTACACATCATAATCTTAAAATACAATGTTTATAAAAAGTCAATACAATGCTTGGCAGTGGATGTTCCTATTGATAGGAATGGGGATGGCGAGTTGTACCAACCAAAGCGATTTAATGGTCAACACCTGGGCCTTGGACCTCAGTGCCGGAGTAGATACGTCTAAACTAAAAGCGCACGAGAAAGCCCAGTTAGCAAAATCCACTGAAGTTTTGAATCAGTTTACGCTCACCATTGAGTTTAAAAAAGACGGTACGATGACCTCAAGTAGTCAAGACTTTCGGAAGTGGACCCATTGGAAAGTAGCCGAAGGAAAACTATGGTTCATTGGAAAGCAAGGTGGGATGATTCAAAAAGTGAAAATTGAAACATTGACCAAAAAACGACTCGGCTTGGATTTGAAAGATGGCAAGATCACCTATTTTAACGCCCGAAATTGACAGTGAGCGGAGTGAAAATACGATGAGTTGATTGCAAAATCTATCGAAGACCATTTGATCAAGTATCCAATGGTTTTTGTATTTTTGCTTAAAACCATTATTTATTGCCCATGCATATTTCAAGTCAAGTCAGGTTTTTATTCGGTATTTTGTGTTTGATGTTGCTTTTAGCAGGCTGTTCTGTTGGCGATGAGGGAAGCGAGCTGTCTTCTATAATAGGTGATTGGCAAAACGCTCACGAAGCCGAAATAGAAGCCATGGCACCCGAAGAGAAAAGTTTTTATGAGAGCCTATCAGAAGACAAAAAGGAGGAAATTCGTGAAACCCGGCGAGTGGTGTATCGCTTTTTGGAAAATGGCCGCTTCGAAAAAAAGCATGGAGAAAAAATAGATCAGGGAAAGTGGAGGTTGAGTATCGACAAAAAACAATTGACGATTACTTATGATGATGGGCAAATAGATAAGTTAATTGTCAAAAAGTTGCTAAGCAACCAAATAAGGGTAGGCAAGCAGTTTGGTTTACACAAAGACGACATTATTCTGGAGCCTTATTAGATAATTTGAAGGGCTCAGGTTGCTTTTTTGATGCGCTTCTTTCAATTTTGGCATAATTTCATAACCCCAATCAAAAACTATCAAATGACCAAAATTTGTATACCACTGATTTTTATAGGAATTGTTTTGCTGACTGGCTGTGGAAACACCAACCAGAAGGCCAACAATGCCCAGGATACTACCCAAAGTCGCTCTCAAGATGCCAAAGCCACCAAAGAAGAAAAGGAGAGTGAATCAGTCAAAATACTTACCAGAAAATGGAAAGAATCGGCGGAGGATATGATCTCCAAAGCCGATAGCGCTGAATACAACAAGTTTGAATTGAAAGAATTGAAAGATGATTACGACAATTCTTTTTTCGAATTCAAGTCAGATGGTTCTTATGTGATTACCCGTCCCGATGAAGATCCAGGTAACGGAAAATGGAGGCTAAGCAAAGACAACAAAACATTGACTCTAAAACCATCGGCAGGAGATACATCCGAAAAAGCCTTGGTGATTGAAGAATTTACGGCTAAAAAGATGAAACTCAAATATCAGGATGGCGCGATGTTGGTACTAATTCCGGCAAAGGTTGAATGAATTAATATATTAAAAGTCTAAAATACTATGTCTCTAAGCATTAAAAGCGTTTTAAGTATCTTTTTGGTGTCCTGGTTGCCCTTCTGTGAAAGCAACACCTCAGAAAAACTGTTGGTGAAAAAATGGAAGTTTGCCTCGATTGATGAAGTGCGTAAAGCATCATCTATTAGCAATGAAGAACGACGTAAAAACACCAAGGATGAAGGCGATGAGTTGGAAGCCATGCTGCAAAATATTTATCAGAGAGCTTCTTATGAATTTCGCAAAGACAAACAGTACCTGATTACCAAAGAAAATAGAATAGACAAAGGAACTTGGGAATTTGCCAATGATGACAAACAGGTAATTGTTACCAACAACAAGGGACAGAGTACGATACTGTATATCAAAGACCTGACCGAGGCAAAGCTCACCTTGAGTGATGCCCCAGATTCTAGTGGACGTACCTTGACACTGATTCCTTTTAAATAGACCAATTAATAATAAAAATGATGAGAACGCATATGTGGAAGATGGTGGTGGCTGGATGCCTGGTATTGATGATGACAGGATGTGGTTTTAACCAGTATGAAAAAAAAATGGTAGGGAAGTGGAAGCCCGTGATCAATGCTAAAAAAGAAATTGAAAAACGAGCGGGAAAGTACTTCAAAAAAATGGGCGAAAAACACATTGCCAAATTGACTCAAGGGATTGAGAATAAAACTAAAGCGATGGTGTTTGACTTCAAAGCCGATGGGAAGTATAAAGTGCAATACGAAAAAGACGGTGAAGCCGAAACCGGAACCTGGAAAATTATTGATGGAGGACAGGTATTGTTTATCAAGTCTGACAAAGGCAAACAACAAAACATCACCATCAACAGCTTAGGCGACCAAAAAGCAGAATTGAGCATTAATGAAACCCAGGCGTTGACTTTGCTGCGAACTCAATAAGAGTGGGATAGTATAGTTTTTGTAGAGACTAGAGGAGTTTTACTGAGCGTTGATATTTTACAAACAATGAAGACGACAACCCAACTTGCCTTATTTTTGATCATAGCCGCAGGTAGTTTTGGCATTAGTGCCAGTTTCGAACCCAATACCTCCCAAAGAAAATACGAAGCAAACAAAGCTTTATTGCGCAAGTGGACTTATGTCATGGTAGAAGTTCCTTCAGTACGTGAAATACTCAGCCATGCTTCCGATGTGGAGAGCCAATTGATCAGAGACCAGTACGCCAAGGCATTCAAGGGTACTTATCTCAAGTTTAATGAAGACAATACTTTTGAGATCAGAAAATCGCCCCGTGATAAGCCCAGCAAGGGCACTTGGCGGTACGATACTGATGACAACCGAAAACTATACATGAAAGAAGATAGTGATGCCAAAGAGCAAGAAACTTTCATTGCCAAACTAAATCGCAAACAATTGATTTTGACCAATGGCAAGGCGTCGGCAAATGAATTGGTACAAATTTTTTTGGTACCGTTTGATAAATAATAGGCGACTAAATAATTTGCCCTAAAAGGAGTAATTCTTTTGGGGTTTTGTTACTTTAGGGGTCATACCAAATTGCATACATATCAATCTCAGGCCTTATGAACGAACTCGAGCCCATTCCCGAGCAACCTCAGAATAACCTTCACTTACCTGCCACAAGTCAAGGAGACATAGACCCTCGGATTTATCAAAAATCAGAATTGATAAAGCTCTATGTGGGCTCTTTCAAAAAATTTGGTGACTCTCAGAAAAATTATCGTACTTACGCATTACAATACTTGGACTATTTGCTGCAACAAGAACTCTCCATCAGCGATGCCAGCTTCGATAATTTCATTGCTGAGCGAGGAGCCAGTGCTTCTTATACCTCTTACTTGCGCAAGTTTTTGAAGTATTGTAAGGCCCAAAAAATTGCCTATGTGCGGCACGACGAAATCAAAACCCATCCGGCAGCCAATGAACTCATTTTAACCTTTATTGCCAACAATCACTGGATCAATGAGCGCAGCAAAAATACCTATATCAATGGTTTGAATCAATATTTTCAGTATTTGGGAGGAAACGATTGGCAAGAAATTAACGCAAGGAATGTGGCCGCATTTCGTGATTTTTTGAACAATGACAAACAATTGAGTGCGTTTACCATCAACAACTACTTGTCGGCGATCAAAGAGTTGGTAAAGTACTGCCTGAAAAACTACCAAATGGCTGAAGGGCAAATCAAAGCCTTGAGCCAAATCAAAGACGTGAAATCGTTGAAGACCAATACCAAAAAGTATTATAAAAATGCGTTACCTCCCGAGCTGTTAACACAACTCATCCAGAGCGAAGATGCTCGCTGGGCGGCTTATTGGGGGATTATGGGGTATTGTGGTTTACGGGTCAAAGAGCTGCAGGCGCTTGTTTTGGGAGATTTTGACTTTGACCGACAGTCGTTGATGGTACTGGGCAAAGGCCAAAACACCAAAGAGCAGGTCAAGCTATTTACTAAAGCCAAAATATTGGTACAGGTATTTATTACAATGCAACAAGCCGAAAACGGAGGAAAGCTATCCAAGGATTTTCGATTGTGTGCATATGCTTATCCTACTTTGTACAAACATTTCAAAGATTCGCTTAAACGCATTGGGGCCGATGAAACCAAATACAGCTTACACTCGCTTCGACATACCTGTGGGCAGCAAATGCTTGAAAAAGGCAATGCCCTCGAGTATGTACAGCGTCAACTTCGCCACAAAAGTGCTGATACCACGACTGTATACGTCAATAAAAAATTAGAAGACCTGTTTTTAGACAATGTGAAGGAGTAGTTTTTTTAGTTGGGAGTTGGGAGTCAGGAGTTGGTAGTTTTCTTTAGTCCACAGTCGATAGTCCATAGTAGCGCAAAGCGAAGCGATACAACTATTGTCATATTTGCGAAAATAAGAAGGAAGTCATTGCTTCGCGTAACAATAGAACAATACAACAATGAGCGCAGCGTAACAATATAGCAATACAACAATGAGCCGAAGGCGGAACAATA
>CALDJV010000883.1 GCA_937899305.1 uncultured Cytophagaceae bacterium | reverse complement strand
TGAATTATTTAAGAAACAATTAGATCAATAATACTTTTACCAAGTTTTCAAAATTTTTATATAAAAATATATTGAAAACAAGGGCGAATAGGATGCCTATTGCTTCTTGGGTAGATAGCTATAATGATATTTAGCTCGATTATTTTCGACTACGAATGGGAGGTAAGTTATTCTCAGAAGGTGTTAAAAATGGAATGATGATGGTAAGTGTAACTAGAATAGGGGTTGAATTCGCATTTTGGGTGATCCTGGCGAGCGGAGATATTGAGCAAAAATACGCTTGATACCGAAGAAGCGTAAAAGCAGGGAGGATTGTAAAAATACATATTTTTGTGGGTTGTAGGAATTTTCGGGTTTTGAAAAGGATACCAGGCATTTGTTTCGGAAGCACATCAATAATAGAGTTGACCTTTGTTGATCCAAACTGGCGGTAAGCCCCTAAACTTGCTTCGATGGACACAAGCTGGGAGGCTTGCGCCAGCAATAGATTGGGCCGCCAATTGAGGAGCGATTATCAGGTATTGTGACATTTATTTGGCAAATTTCCCAGTACTCATTACTTTTACTTATTATTAATTACTACTCAGATGAGGTTCGATCTAGTTTTAGTATTTGTTTGAAACCAGTCGAGTAACAAGGAATCGTGTGCAAATCACGAGCTGACGCGCAACTGTAAGTGGTATTTGCTTTTGTAATCATTTCCTAAAGCCACTGTTTGAAAAAATGGGAAGGCACCACAAAAGTACCACAAGCCAGGAGACTTACCTTAATTGATTTATTGATAAAGCTTTCGCGAACCAGAGCTGCATCAAGAGTAAAACAAAACCAGGAGTCCTTTTTCAGGATATTTTTAATCGTACAGGTCATCGTTCTGGGTATCTTGGTAAAGTCACCAAGATGCACACCCTATTATTTGCTTCAGATGAAACGAAAAGGTTTGTATCGCCCAAAATGTTTGTTTGCCTCTTGCCGCTCTAAAGTTTAGATTCTATGAAAATATATACTAAAAAAGGAGATGCTGGCAAAACCGGTTTATACGGTGGCAAGCGGGTATTCAAAGATGATATTCGGGTAGAATGTTATGGTACCCTGGATGAGGTAAATTCTACCATTGGTTTGCTGAGAGCCAAGTTGGGACTAGACCATGAGTGGCAAATCAAACTACGTAAGATCCAAAAAGACATGATGGATATGATGTCACATTTGGCCCGCCCTTCTGATACCAAAAAAATCAATACGAATCCTATGCCCGAAGATGGCGCTTCTTTTTGCGAAGCGTGGATAGATGAATTAGAAAGTAACTTGACTACTGCTTCGGATTATTTCTTGTTACCAGGAGGCAACGAAGTGTCAGCACTTTGCCATGTAGTTAGGACTCAGATGCGCCGTGGAGAACGACGGCTGGTGAGCCTGATGAAAGAAGACGAAGTACACGATGCCATTCCGGCTTACATCAACCGTTTGTCCGACTTGTTTTTTACTTTGGCTCGTGCCGAAATGGACAAAAACATGGTAGAAGAAGAAAAATGGCAATTGTTTCTCTACAAAAGATTTAAGAAGCAAACCCCAGCGGACGGAGAAGCAAGTTCTACCGAAAAAAAAGAGGCTGAGTAGGTTGCTAGTGTAGAGAACCGCAAATATGAATGGTTATATGGTTGCGCAACGCATCGCGAAACCATAAAATGAAAGTCATTTCAAAGTACACGACCAATCCTGATCGGTTTTCAAAACCGGCCAGGATTAGAACCGATGGACTGTCTCACGAAACCATTTAGGACCTTCCTTTGTTAGGAGAACTTTAACGATCAAGTCATTCAACAATTTAACCATTTCCATTATCAAAATGATTACCAACAAAATACCTGTTACCATCGTTACCGGATTTTTAGGTTCTGGTAAAACTACCTTAGTACATCACCTATTACAAAACCCCAATGGCAAGCGCATTGCCGTGATTGTCAACGAATTTGGGGAAACTGGAGTAGATGGAGAAATCATCCGCGCCAGTTGTGAATGCCCCGAAGAAAACTTGGTAGAGTTGAGCAATGGTTGCTTGTGTTGTACCGTACAAGAGGAGTTTTTGCCTACCATGTTGACCTTGATGGAGCGCAAAGATAAAATCGACCACATTGTAATAGAAACGTCTGGGTTGGCCCTTCCCAAACCATTGGTAAAGGCGGTGAACTGGCCAGACCTCAAGCCTCACCTCACCGTAGACGCAGTAGTTACTGTGGTAGATGCAGTAGGGATCGCTACGGGCGAAATTTGTGATCGGGAACGAGTAAAGGCCCAACGTGAAGCCGATGAAAGTTTGGATCATGAAACCCCGATCGAAGAATTGTTCGAAGATCAGCTCAATTGTGCTGACATGGTACTGATTAGCAAAAAGGATTTGGTAGACGCTGAAAAGCTAGCCGAGATTCAGCAAATTATCCAATGGAGGGTACGTACTTCTCAAGTAAAGGTGATGCCCATTGAGCAAGGTAAAGTAGCGACGGAGGTATTGTTGGGCTTGAATAGCCAAGCAGAAGAAGACATTGAGAACCGTCGTACCCATCATGATGACCACCATCATCATCACGACCATGACCATGGCCACGATCATCACCATGAGCATCATCACCACCACGACCATGATCATGACCATCCTCACGATCACCATCACCACGATGACCACATTCAGTCGGTAGTAGTAGACATTACCGCTCCTCATTCTCCTGAAACCCTACAACAAGCTTTGGATCAATTGGTGAAAGCACATACTGTATACCGTATCAAAGGGTTTATTGAGGTGCCAGGTAAACCCATGCGCATGATTATTCAAGGAGTAGGGGATCGTTTCAACAAATATTTTGATAGAAAATGGAAGGAAAATGAGCCTCGCAAAACTCAATTGGTGATCATTGGTGAAGATGTAGCCGAATTGGATTTGAAAGCCATCATTGAAAACCATTTGGAAGTATGCATTTAATTGCCAGCATTCCAGGAGGGTGGAACCCCGACGATGAAGGCGTTTTTCATATTCAGCAAAGCCCCGGAGATATCATTTATCTATCTGCGGCCGATACTGAATTGTTTTCGTTACGGGAGGCCTGGGCCGATTTGCATCAACATCCTGAAATATTTTCTAAAGGTGATCAAGATAGTCCAACCGAAGCGTTTCCATCGCTTCGTTTGGCCAACTTGCTCTATTTTAAGCAAGAACTTACCATTGACACCTATCTCGAGGAGGTCGTTCCTCATGCCCGCTTGGTAGTGTTACGTTTACTAGGTGGCAAAGCTTATTTTCAGTATTTGATTGAGGCTTTTCAGGCAGTGTGCGAAGACCATGGCATTCCTATATTGTTTTTACCAGGATACGACACCCCTGATTTAGAGCTAATGCATTGCTCGAGTGTTCCTTTGGAAATGGTACACCAAACCTGGCAGTATTTGGCCGCTGGTGGAAGCCAAAACCTAGGGAATTGTCTGAAATACCTCTTGGATGCCTTTTTTTCACTCAAAACTTCGGTGGAGCCAGTCGTATCTATACCCGATTTGTTTGTAGATCAAGCCTATGAGCCCATCCGTAGTTCTGGAAAACCCCAAGTAGTGATACTGGTTTATCGAACCCATTACTTGGCCAATAACTTGGCGCCTATCCATACCTTGGCTAAAGCGCTTCAGGAACATGCCCTGGAGCCGGTTGTGGTGTTTGCCCATACTTTGCGAGATGATCATATTTCTGATGACTTGTACCATTTACTGGAACAAAAAGGGGCAGATCGAATTGCTTGTGTTATCAACACTACCAGTTTTTCCATTAAGCCGATGGGGCAAGAAGCCCAGGCCAACTTTATTTTTGAGCGTTGGCAGGTGCCTGTCATTCAAGCCATGATGGCCAGTGCTACCCTGGAAAGCTGGCAAGAAGGCTTGTTTGGTTTATCGCCTACCGACATTGCGATGAACATTGCTTTGCCTGAGGTAGATGGACGCATCATCACTCGCCCCATTTCTTTTAAAAAGCAATTGGACAAAGACGCCCTCACCGATGCCGACTTGGTGGTATACGAACCCTACCAAGCGGGGTGCCAATGGATTGCCGACCTGGCCAAAAGATACATTGCGTTGGGCCAGAAAAAGAATGCCGAAAAGAAGATTGCGCTGGTTTTGCCCAACTACCCCAACAAGGACAGCCGTTTGGCGAATGGGGTGGGGTTGGATACCCCCGAAAGTGCGGCCGCATTCCTAAATGCGATCAAAGCAGCAGGTTATACCTTGGACGACACTACAAACTGGGACAGCGCAGCCCTGATGGAACGCCTGACCCAGCACATTACCAATGATTTGGACACCGCTGATTATCGTCGTTATGAAGTGTATTTAGAAAAAGCCGATTTTGAAAAGTATTACCATACCATTCCTACCGCCATTCGAGAGGCCATCGAACAGCAATGGGGGCACCCTTACGACGATCCGTATTTTATAGACGAACGTTTTGGCTTGGCGGGCTTTGTTGTAGGCAATGTAATGGTGAGTATCCAGCCCAGCCGAGGCTATCATATCGACCCCCAGAGCACTTATCATTCCCCAGATTTGCCCCCTCCTTGGTATTATTTGGCCTATTATTATTGGGTACAGTCTCATTTTGGTGCCGATGCCCTCATTCATTTGGGTAAACATGGGAATTTGGAGTGGCTGCCGGGCAAAAGTGTGGCATTGGATCTGGAAAGTTGTTTTCCCGCTCATATATTCCAGGCATTGCCCCATTTTTATCCTTTTATTGTCAATGATCCGGGGGAGGGCACCCAGGCCAAGCGTCGCAATCAGGCAGTGATTATTGATCATCTGATTCCGCCCATGACCCGTGCCGAAACCTATGGAGATTTGTTGGAGCTTGAAAATCTCATTGATGAATACTATCAAGCAGCCAGCCTGGATCCCAAGCGTACCAAACTGCTACAACAACAGATTGTTGACTTGACTAAAAAGGCCCAATTGACCCTTGATTTAGGCCTTGAGACCAACGACATAGATGCACTTTTGGTAGGTTTGGATGGTTACTTGTGTGAGATTAAGGAAGCCCAAATACGAGATGGATTGCACATTTTGGGGCAAGCACCTGACAATGAGCAATTGATAGATTTGTTGGTGGCCTTGCATCGCATACCCCAGGCGGGTCAGCAAGGGATTACCCAGGCTTTGGCCCAAGACTTCAAGTTGACCATTGATCCAGTGCACACCGATTATGCCATTTTGGTAAACCAGGAAGCATTGCCTTTTGATGGGGCTGCCTGGCAAACTTGTTGGGAAAAACTGGATTTAACTCCGCCCCAGTATTTTAACAATACAGGAGATGTAGTGGCTTTTCTAGAGCAAATTGTGAAAGCTTATCTCACTCAAAAGCTACAGTATAGCCTTGAGGTACCAGAAGGAATATGGCCTCGGTTTGAGCAAGTGATGCGCCAAATAGAAACGGATACTTTGCCTAAAGTGCAAACTACTCAACAAGAGTTAGGGAATTTGCTCTTAGGGCTCAGTGGGCAGTATGTGCCTTCGGGACCTTCGGGGGCACCTACTCGAGGACGGTTGGATATTTTGCCTACGGGAAGAAATTTTTATTCGGTGGATATTAGAACAGTCCCTACTGAGGCCGCTTATACGCTGGGACAAAAAAGTGCCCAGTTGCTGATTGAGCGCTACATGCAAGAAAATGGGGACTATCCTCGCCACATTGCACTTTCGGTGTGGGGAACCGCGACCATGCGTACTGGAGGGGATGATTTGGCTCAGGCCTTGGCCTTGATGGGGGTGCGTCCGGTTTGGCAAAAAGCCTCCCGAAGAGTGCGCGATTTTGAGGTCATTCCAATTGCCCAACTGGGACGCCCCCGGGTAGATGTTACTTTGCGTATTTCGGGCTTTTTTCGTGATGCTTTTCCTGATATGATTGCTTTGTTCAATGCTGTGGTCGAGAAACTGGCCCACTTGAATGAATCGCCCGAAGACAATTCGATCCGAGCCAATTTTTTGAAGGAGCAACAACAATGGATGAGCGAGGGGGTATCGGAAGAGATGGCCAGTGAGAAGGCGCTGTACCGGGTATTTGGTTCCAAACCGGGAGCTTACGGAGCGGGATTACAAACCTTGATTGATGAGAAAAACTGGGAAACGCGCGATGATTTGGCCCAGGTGTACATTCAATGGAGTGCCTATGCCTATACCAAAAAGGGGGGGAAGTCAGCCTACGAAGCTTTTGTCAATCGTCTGAAAAACGTGGAAATTGTATTACAAAATCAAGACAACCGAGAGCACGATCTGCTCGACTCAGATGACTATTACCAATTTCAGGGTGGTTTGAGCAATGCTGTGGCTACGGTCAAGGGAAGTGCACCTGAGATTTATTTTGGGGACCACGCCCGACCCGAAAATCCTAAAATAAAAACCCTCAAAGAAGAATTGCTCAAGGTATACCGCAGCCGGGTGGTCAACCCTAAATGGATAGCGGGAGTGAAACGGCATGGATACAAAGGCGCTTTTGAGATGGCAGCTACCATGGATTATTTGTTTGCTTATGATGCCACCACCGATTTGATCGATGATTTTATGTATGAAGGAATCACGGAGGCTTATTTGCTGGATGAGGCCAATCGTAAATTCATCGAAGAGGTGAACCCTTGGGCATTGCAGGACATGTCGGAGCGCATGCTGGAAGCGATTCAAAGAGGAATGTGGAAATCACCTTCACCCGAAACCAAGGAAGCCATCGAGCAGATTTACTTGCAGGCCGATGAGGTGTTGGAAGATAAAAGTAGTACTACTTCAAAATTTTAAGTCAGGGTGAGTCAAAAACTAAAACCTATTATGTTTGTCGGCACGGCTTCCGATGTAGGCAAAAGTGTCATCAATGCCGGGTTTTGCCGGATTTTTCGCCAGGATGGGTTTCATCCGGCGCCTTTCAAAGCCCAGAATATGTCGTTGAATAGCTACGTAACCCACGAAGGCTTGGAGTTGGGCCGTGCTCAGGCAGTACAAGCCGAAGCGGCGGGCATTCCTTGTCTTTCGGACATGAACCCGGTGTTGCTGAAGCCTACCACTGAAAAGTCGTCTCAGGTAATTCTCAATGGCAAGCCAGTAGGCAATCGCTCCGCGTACGATTATTTTGCCAATGACAAAGCCGAACTCTACGAGGCGGTGACCCAAGCTTATGATCGTTTGACGCAGCAGTATTCCCCCATTGTGATAGAAGGAGCCGGGAGTATTTCGGAGCTGAACCTTAAAAAAAGAGACATTACCAACATGCGCATTGCGCTGCATGCTCAGGCTGATACTTATTTGATTAGCGACATAGAGCGAGGAGGGGTATTTGGGGCAGTGTATGGTACGATTGCTTTGCTGCCTCCCGAGGAGCGCAAACTGATCAAAGGTATCATTGTGAATAAATTCAGGGGAGATGCGCGCCTTTTTACCGAAGGACGCAAAATATTGGAAGAGATTTGCCAAGTACCCGTGGTAGGGGTGTTGCCTTATTTCAAGGATATCTATATTGAAGAAGAAGATGCATTGGGGCTGGAAAAGCGCAATCAACAAGCTCAGGCTGATAAGATCAACGTAGCGGTGATTTTACTGCGTCGTTTGTCTAACTTTACCGATTTTGATGTGCTAGAGCGCGATCCAAGGGTCAATTTGTTTTATACCCAGCATCCGGCGGAGGTGTGCAAAGCCGATATCATCATTTTACCTGGATCAAAAAGTACCATTCAGGATTTGATTGACCTGAAAAATGCAGGAATTACTGAAGCCATTCAAGAGCAGCACCAAAAAGGAAAAACCGTCATTGGTATTTGCGGAGGCTATCAAATGATGGGGCAATCCATTGAAGATCCGCATCAGGTAGAAAGCAATGTTACCCACGTGCCTGCTTTGGGTATTTTACCGGTAAAAACGGTCTTAAGCACTGAGAAAACCACCCAACAACGTACTTTTCAATTCAAACATTACCCCACCGTTTGCCAGGGGTACGAGATTCACATGGGAGTAACCAGCCGCGTTGATGCCGAAGAGGATACCCAATTTTTAACTCAGTTGGACAACCAAGTGAGGGAAGGTTATCAACTAAACGATTACACTTGGGGTTCTTATTTACACGGTATTTTAGACAATCCGGTGGTGGTAGAAGACCTGCTGGCTCGGTTTCACCCCGAAACAACGACTACACCCTTTGACTATCAGGCGTTTAAAGAAAATCAATACGATCAATTGGCCGATTTTTTAAGAGCCCATATCGATCTGGACTATATCTATCAGGAATTATCTAAAACAAGGTAACTATGGGAAAAGATTTGACTCAAGTAAGTACTACTTTTTATATATGTGATGGAGGCTCTTGCCGCAAAGCAGGCAGTGATCCGGTCATGCGTGCTACCCGAGCTTATTTACGTAATCAAGGCCTACCCACACCATCAAAACCCGTTGTATTGGTCGTTGCGAAGATGCACCTGCGGCCATTGTGCAGCCAGGAGATTATTGGTATAAAAATCTCGACGGCAAAAACATAGTGGAGGTCATGAAAAAGCATTTAGAAGAAGATCAACCCCTAGAAGAACTGTTGGTATTCAAAGAAGGAAGTACGGTGATTAATTCGGACAAGGAGCGACCCAAAAAAGTGCCCAAACCTTTTGCTCTGAAAGAAGATGAAGATTTGGGCTTGATTTACGCCACTAAAGGTTTCAGTACCGATCAGTATACTTATCCTTTGTTTTTGTACCTGACCGAAACCAAAGGAGCGGCCACCTTGACCTTTCCTCATGGGCAAACCCATTCTTTCCGTACCATTCAATCTTTGGAGTATGGTAAACACCAAGTGATACTTACTTTTGAAGAGGTTGTTTTAGCCTTTACCCTGGCGGGGATTCCCAAAACAGAGCCCATCGCTTTACAAAGATCGAGGGTATTGGTGACCGAGTTTTTTTACCAAGCCTTCGATCCTGAAAAACGGGGGATTCGGCTCCGGGATAAAATGGGCAACTTGCTGGCCATCATTTGGTTAGATCCTGCCGACGATGCCATATGGAACTATTGCCTAAAAGTACAGCTAGGGATGTCAGAAGGGGTATTGATTGAGAGTTAAGTAGATTGTTGAGGGTTTTGATGATCAATAGAACAGTAATCCAAAGTAAATAATTAAAAAAAGTATGCTATACGGTCACGGAGATGACGCTTATTTACAGTCCAATTCGATTATTGCCAATTTTAGCACCAATGTGTACGATGCGCCCGAACCAAAAGGATTGAAAGCGTACTTGGAGCAAAACTGGTCGGTCATCAATCATTATCCGGAAGTGTTGGCCGAGAGCCTCAGGGCCAAAGTAGCTCAACACCATCAATTGTCCGAAGCCGAGGTATTGGTATTGAACGGGGCCGAGGAAGGCATCCATTTGATAGCGCGCATGTTGCCTGGGCAAAGCGCCACCATTTGCGTACCTACTTTTGCTGAATATGCCGATGCTTGTCAAATGTATGCCCATAAGTTGACTTTTGTGCCTTGGGAACAACTACCTGATTGGAATTTTGCCACCCCGCTGGCCTTTATTTGTAATCCCAATAACCCTACTGGAGTAGCCATTGACATTGATTTCATTGAACATTTACTGCACCGTTTCCCGCAGACTTTGTTTTGTGTAGATGAAGCCTTCATTGATTTTACGTTGGCCATAGATACTCATATTCCATTGTTGGCCAAGTACGAAAATCTGGTGGTGCTCAAATCACTTACTAAAAATTTCTCTATTCCAGGTTTGAGACTAGGGTACCTGTTGGCCGCACCAAAAATTGTTCAACAAATGCAAAAGGTGAAAGTGGCTTGGTCGGTAAATGCGTTGGCAATAGAAGCAGGCAAATATCTTTTTGACCATTGCTTGCACCAACCAATGTTGCCTCTTGAAACCATGCTCCAGGAGCGAGCCCAATGGCAGACTACTTTGGGTGCCATTCCTAGGCTAAAGTGGCACCCCAGTGATACCCATTTTTTTTTGGGTGAATTAACGGGGGGAGCCAGTGCCGCCGATCTGAAAACCTATTTGGTAAACCAACATCAGTTGCTCATTAGAGATGCGGCCAACTTTCAGGGGCTTACTCCACGTCATTTCAGGGTAGCTTCTCTTTCGCCCGAAAAAAATCAATTGTTGACCCAGGCTCTCCAGGCCTGGATTGCTCAACCAAAAAATAAATGAAGTAGATAGATGAGTGAATTAGTGGTGTTTTTATGGAGTATTGCCCCATTGGGTTTAGGCTATTTGTTAGATTTGTGGTGGGGTGATCCACGAAATTTACCCCATCCCATCCGGTTGTTTGGTTGGCTGATTTCGCGGGGAGAAAAATGGGTGAACAAGTTTCCTGGACAATTTTGGAAGGGCCTGTTATTGACCCTTGTTTTGGTAGGTGGAACCTATGCTTTTTTTAGATTGACTTACACCTTGTTAGCTTACCTACATCCAGTGGTAGCCTTGGCCTTTGAAGTCTTATTTGTATTTTATGGTTTGGCCAACAAAAGCCTGATTCAAGAGGGAAGGGCGGTATTTGATATGCTGCAAAACCAAGGTTTAGCCGCGGGGCGAAAACGTTTGTCGTGGATTGTGGGGCGCGATACCTCACAACTCAGCCCGAGCCAAATAAGAGTAGCCGTGTTTGAAACCATGTCCGAAAATCTAAGTGATGGAGTCATTGCTCCTTTGTTTTTTTACGCCATTGGAGGGCTACCCGCTATGATGGCGTACAAAATGATCAATACATTGGATTCTATGATTGGGTATCGCCATGAGCGTTACGAACAATTTGGTAAATTTGCCGCCAAGTTAGACGATGTGGCCAACTTTGTTCCGGCTCGCCTGACTGCGCTTTGGCTGGGCTTGGTTTCGGGTAGTAAACGAGCGTTTTATTTTATGCTCCGATATGGACATCAGCACAAAAGCCCCAATGCTGGGTATCCCGAAGCAGCCTTGGCCGGTATTTTGGATTGTCGCTTTGGTGGGCCTAATTTGTACCACGGTGCTTGGGTAGACAAGCCTTATTTGGGGCAAAATGAACGAGCCATTGCCCACGAAGAGTTTGATAAAGTAGCCAAGCTCAACCACTTGGTTACCTTGAGTATGGTACTTGCTATAATGGGGGTAAGTTATTTGAAATGGGCGATATAAAAACAAATTTACCCACTCGTAGATGGGTGATTACTGGTGGGCCTGGTACGGGTAAGAGTACATTATTGGCATACTTGAAAAAACGCGGTTTCACGGTGTTCGAGGAAGTGTCCCGACGCTTGATTCAAGAGCAACAAACGCAACCCAACCCAGCGCTGCCTTGGGGTAATTTGCCTCGCTTTGCTGAGTTGTGCCTTGAGCAAATGAAGCTTCAACACAACAATGCGCAACCTCATTCCGCTAATTTTTATGATCGTGGCATTCCTGATATTATTGCCTATCTTCGGAATGGGGGAGAAGTGGTGCCTCCCATCTACAAACAAGTATTGCAAGAGACATCGTATGAAAAATGGGTATTTTTCGCTCCACCTTGGCCACAAATTTATGTAAATGATCTTGAGCGCCCTCAAAAGTACGACGAATCATTACGGATTTCGGATTTACTGAGAGAAACGTACGAGGAGTTGGGGTTTCAATTGATTACATTACCCAAAACCAGTTGCGAAGAACGATTTGCGTTTATGATGGAGAAGTTAACAGCTTTTAAACTTTAAGGACGGGGATTTTTATTGTTCCGCTTCGCTCATTGTTATATTGTTCTATGGTTGCGCGAGGTGATGATTAACTTCTATTGTTCCGCCTTCGGCTCATTGTTGCATTGTTAAATGGCTGCGCAAAGCGATGAGTTAGTTATACCGCTTTGCGCTACTATGGACTATGGACCGTCGACTGTGGACTAAAGAAAACTAC
>CALDJV010000882.1 GCA_937899305.1 uncultured Cytophagaceae bacterium | reverse complement strand
CTATTGGAGCTATTAACAGTTTTATAAAATAGAAGGGGGCGAACATGTTGTAATACTATGCACCCAATAAAAATCACCTGATACAATGTCTTTAGGCTTGTACAACACAAAATAATCGGTGGCCATCTTTTTGAGTTCTTTCTCAAAGGGCAAAATTGCATTTTGAATCGTAAAAGCGGCTTCCAGGCTCTTATTCAATTGAATCGTTTTTTCTTCCAGGCTTTTCTTGGCATATTCAAGCTCTGAGGTTTGGTCTACCAACTTTGAATTGGCGGCTTCTACCGCATCTCTTTGGGCTAGTATTTCTTCTTGTTGTTGGTATAGTTCTTCGTTTTGCGTGGTTATTTCACTGGTTCGCTCTTGTACTTTTTGTTCCAATACCTGATTTTGCTCCAAAATAATTCGTTCATTCTCTCTTGACTTATCCAATGCTTCTGCTTGGGCCTCAATGGTTTCTTTGCGATAAATATTGATTCTATCAGCCAAAGCCAATGACAAGAAAATTACTTGCAACACAAAGCCTATTTGATTGGCGTGGTCCACCAGGAAGTGATTGGGAACTATGCCATATGGTTTGAGTACGACCATAAATAGGCCAATCAGAATCATGGTCCAAGCCAGAATATAATATTTTGCTGCCCGATTACCCTTACGCATTACAAATATGCCGCTGAGTAACATCAACACTGTAGATACTAACAACGACAACGTAGATGTAATGATGCTTATTTGATAATCAATGATCAATGACACAATGGTCATAAAAAACAATACGATGGCCAATCCAATCAACACAATGTTCCAACGAGGGGTATATTTATACGTTTGTAAAAACCTAATTGCAAACAAAACCGCACAAAAAATACCAAAGGAAATACCAAAAGGGAGGGCCGTGTTGGCCCAGGCAGTATAGTTGCCCCACAAGTATTGAAAACCATGTCCATTCAGGGCGGATTGACCTAACAAATAAGACAAGATATAAAAACAATAGAAAAGATAGCTATACGAACGAATGGCAATGAATATAAACAAGTTGTAAATAATCATAATGAGCATGATCCCGTAAAACATTCCAAAAAACAGCTCGGAGGCCATATTTTCACGGTTAAACTTGGTATCACTCTGTAAAATCAAAGGCAGTTGTACCGACCCCTGGGTATAAATATTCAAATAAAACGTATGTACTTTAGCATCTATCAGATGAAAGGGAATCACCACTTGTGGATAAAAAACGGGCCTTTTAGAAAAAGGGATTCTATCCCCCAGGATCATCTTTTGCCATTCACCTGCCTTGTCTTGATAATAAAACTCCACGTAGTCAATGGGAGCATAGGCCACTTTCATAAACCATTTCTCGATGTTTTCAAGCGCTTGTCCTTTCTGCTCAGTCAAGTTTTGTAGCTTAAATTTTACCCAAAAGTGAGAAGCAGTGAAACCAAAGTTGGGATACAAGTTGGTAGAAGGTTTGAATGCTTTTTGGTAACGGGGTTTTAATATCTTGAGTAGACTCAACTTTTGAGTAGAATCTTCCAGAATACTCACTTTATCTCCAAGCACTATTTCCTGGCTTTTGGAAGTCAGTTGTATTACACCTTGACCATACCCTACTCTGGTGAGGCATAATAATACAATGCATACTGTTATTTCTCTAATTTTAAAATCCCGCATTTTTCTACAACACTTCTTGAATTGATCATTCATATTGCAACTATAGCCTATCGACAACTTTCTTAGTTTGTAATAAATCTATTGTGCTAAAATAAATTTCGAACTTTGAACTATCAATTCAAATCTAATACCAAAATAATTCTCAGGAATCGTTTACAAAATAGTTTTTCCTTCGGCTTATTTACTTCAAGACCACATTCCCCAAACGCTCGGCAATGTCTTTTTCCACCTCTTTGAGCTCCATATGTAATTTCATTACCTCTTCCTGATCCTCTATGGTTTCGGCTTCGCCCAATTTATGGGCATTTTCGTTGAGCATTTTGCGGATATGGCGTAGTTTGAGTCTCAGAATGGCTTTCACCACCAATCCGTCCAAAATATCTTCATCCTTGGGGATATAAATACCATGCATTTCTTCCCAATTTTCGCTCAATTCAAATCGTTCCGTAATCAAATCTACTGCGGCATGTTTAAGCATTTCATCTTCTTGCTGAATAAAATAATCGGCAGTAATGATGTTATCTTCGGCCAATTGTGCTTTGAATACGTCCAGCATTTGGCTATATATAGGAGTCTCGAAGGTCACTTCACTAATTTCATCCAGCAGAAATTTACACAATTTACCATCCTCTTTCAGGTCATGGTTGGCGTAGTTGAGCAGCAAACGGATGTGTTCTTTTTCCTGAAACTCAATGGGCGAACGCGTCGTTTTTTGAGGTTGTGGAGCTACCTCAATATTGTCGGTTTGCTCGGGGGTGTGTACCTCTCCATCTACTTGAATTTCTCCTTCTTCTTGGATAAAAAAACCATCAGGAGGCGGAATATCAGGAGGTAAATTTGATGGAGTATCATTTGTTTCACGCTGTCTTTGTCGCTCAAGGGCTTTTTGAGCTCGCTCTTCACGATTCTGTTTTTTACGCGCATGCTCTTTCAGCATTTTATTGCCCTCATCAATCAAAATACCTTCGTCGATATCTAGCAATGCACTGCACTCCCGATAAAAAACGGATCGCTTGATGGCATCAGGAATTTTAGTGACACTTTCTACCACTTCTCTTATCATCTCAGCTCGTTTGAAAGGCTGATCTGCTGGGGCGGCTTCCTTGGTTTCTTTGAGGAAAAGTTGAGCTTTGAAAGTAATAAAATCTTGGGCATTTTGTCTGATAAACTCCTGAAAAGCAGTGCCTCCTACTTGTTTCACGTAACTATCGGGGTCTTCTCCATTTGGAAACAATACCACTTTTACATTCATGCCTTCTTCCAGCACCAAGTCGATTCCGCGAATGGCGGCTTTGATACCCGCGGCGTCACCATCATACAGTACGGTAATATTGGAGGTAAATCGTTTAATCAGACGGATTTGCCCTGGTGTAAGCGAAGTACCCGAACTGGCTACCACATTCTCAATCCCCGCTTGATGCAACGAAATAACATCGGTATACCCCTCTACTAAATAACAACTGTCTTGCGTACGAAGGCCTTGCTTGGCTTGATACAAACCATACAATACATCGCTCTTGTGGTATACTAATGATTCGGGGGAGTTGAGGTATTTGGCTTGTTTTTTATCATTTTTGAGAATACGTGCTCCAAACGCAATCACCTTTCCGGCCATACTGTGGATGGGAAAAATCACCCGATCACGGAAACGGTCAAAGTGTTTGCCGTTTTTATCAATCGTGAGCCCAGCATTTACCAAAGTAGCCAAGTTGTACTGATCGTTTAACGCTTGTTGGGTAAATGCCTCCCAGCTATCCATGCTATACCCCAGCCCAAAAGTTTCCATCGTTTTGGTACTAAACCCGCGTTCTTTGAAGTAAGAAAGCCCAATAGCTTGACCCTCGGGAGTTTCGTGAAGGTTTTTCTCAAAATATTTACTGGCATACTCTAGGGCAATGAGCAAACTTTCCCGTTCGTTTTGCCGCACAATTTCTTCGGGAGTAGGCGCCTCGTCTTCCTCAATATCGATGTTGTATTTTTTGGCCAGATAGCGGAGTGCTTCGGGGTAGCTCATTTTTTCCAGTTCCATCACAAAAGTAATGGCATCTCCCCCCTTGCCTGAGCTAAAGCACTTGAAAATCCCTTTGGCAGGCGACACCGAAAAGGAAGGCGTTTTTTCGTTGACAAAGGGAGAGAGGGCCCACCAGTTTGCTCCCTTTTTTTTGAGAGATACAAAATCTCCCACAACATCTACGATATCTATCGATTCACGTATTTTATCGACGGTTTCTGGAGAAATTCGCATAAAAAAAGATTAAAAAGACAATAATGATTCCAAAAACGAGGGGATGGTACTATTTTTGATGTAAAAATGACACCGTTAATTTGGTGTCATTTTTGTTTACAGGCTTTTCGCAATGCACTCATTACAGAGGGAGGAATTCGGTTAGTTCGCTCGCTGTAAGCACTTGTGAGAGCCTGTTTTAATTTCAAATATAAGCATTTTTCTGTAAGTATAAATAAAGAGAATTGGTTTTATCAAATCGCTTCTCTGTATCTCAACCCCAAAATATCGCCATATGACCACTGCTTTGGGGTTGATACCTCACTGTTCTATAAATCGGTGATAATCCAACGCTTTCCCTGATCATATGATTTATAAATTCCTCCCTACGCTGCAACATACACCTCACTATTGACTAGATTGACTGCAATTCGCCAATTATATGGTCCATTCATTGAATGAAAAGCGAAAAACGTAAAGTGAAAAATAATACGTCGCCTTGCGCAACCATTTAGCAATGCAACAATGAGCGCAGCGGAGCAATAGAAATTAATCATCACCTCGCGCAGCCATTTAACAATAAGCCAAAGACCGTATTGTAAATATTACTGTTTTTTATAAGTAAAAACCGTAAAACTTGAGGCTTGCTTACCCATCGTTTCCAACTGTTGTATATCAGCCTGAAACTTGTCTCCAGTGGCGAGCCCAGGTAGTGCTTGGTTGAGTTCAGGGAATAATTTTTGAGTAGGCTGTAGGGTAAAGGCAAATTTGACCGTCATGTTTTTATTGATGGACAATGGGGTGTGAAAGCCAACCCCAGTTCCCAAAACTTGAAGAACTTGTACTCGAGCTTGACAAGGATATTTTTCACAAGGTCGAGTAGCGTTTTTGGTAGTTTTAACGGGTAAAATTTCTATAATTTTGCCTACAATACGGCAATGATTTGGTTCGATATTACTAGGAGGGGCAATCATTTGGGCGGCGCTGTTTTGAGTATAAAAAAAGACAGTTGAAATTGTCAATAAAAACAATAAAGCAGCCTTCCTGATGCGGAATGCTTGTTTTGGAGTAAAAATCATTTTGTAACCAAGGTTTTGTTATACAATTATAGTATCTTGTTTTCAAAAAGTGATGGCAAGATAAGTAAGATCAATCAAGATAATCCATCATAAATAATAAATATTTATTAATTGAAACTGATTGCTTAATTTTTGCATAGTACTATTAGAGAAATTTCCTAACACAGGCATTACTCAAATAAGGAAGATAACCATGAAAGTAGCTTTATTGATTATTTTGAGGCTATGTCTTATTCATATTTTATTGATTTGTGGAGTAGTTCAGGCACAAAATCAAAAGATAGATAGTTTACAAGGTTTATTAGAGACAATCAAAGGAAAAAGTCGGGTAGATATACTCAATGAATTGTCTGATTATTATAGTCGTAAACAAGTACTTAAGCCAATTGCATTTGCCAAAGAAGCACTCAATTTAGCCAAAAAAATTGATTACCCATTAGGGCAAGCATTCGCCTCTTATAACTTAGGGCATCACCTCACTCATCAGGGCAATAATTCTCAGGCTCTGGATTATTTATTTTCAGCGCTCAGGATTTACCAATCTACCAATTTATACGAAAAAAAAGCACTGGTATATCGCGCCATTGGGCATGTATATCTTGAATGGGGAGATTATGAAAACGCCATTTCATATTATCAAAAACAGTTGAATATTGGCAAAAAAAACAAAGATGACAATACAATTGGTAGTGCCTACATCAACCTTAGTTATGCCTTTCTGAGCAATAACAGACCCAATAAAGCGCTTGATTTCATCGAGGAAGCTACCAAATACAGTACTATATCGGGTGATACTTTGGCACAAACGGTGGCCAAATCTAATCGTGCAGTGGCTTACTTTCAACTGGGTAAATACCGACAGGCTTTGCAATTACATTTAGCAGTCTATCGGTGGTACTCGGCTCATCAATATATGGACTATGTGCAATTTGCTTGTTCAGACTTGGCAAAAGATTATCTCAAGTTAAATAAAAAAGACAGTGCAATATATTATGCTAAAAAAGGGTATCAATTGGCTATTGAGCTGAGAAGTAAAACCAAGATGAGCGAAGTGAGTGAAATACTGTACACAATTTATAAAAAATATGGTGATAATAAACAGGCCCTGAAGTACCTGGAAATAGCCAAAACGTATTTGGATAGTGTTGCTACTGATAGTAAAAAAAGTGGATTGGCAACTCAAAATGTATCTTTTCTTTTAGACAAATATAAGAAGGAAAATCAATCACTGAAAAATTATAAAAGCAGTAATGAAAGGTCACGGGCTACCCAAAACATTATCTTGATTGCAGGTGGCTTGGTGCTTATTTTCTTATCCGTCATTGGGTATTTATTATACCGTAACAATCAGTTTAACAAAGAAAGATCAAAAATAATATCTAAAAATCGGGTAGATATTATTTTGCAAAACAAAGAATTAAAGCGGCAACATCAGGATATAGAACAAAAAAATGACCAACTAAGAGCCCAACACTTGCATATTTATAACAGTATCAGGGCTGCTCAGACAATTCAACAAGCGATTTTGCCTCAAGATAGCTTCATGAGAGATTTATTGTTTGACTATTTTATCATTTTTCGGCCCAGGCACATCGTTTCAGGGGATTTTTACTGGATATCTTCCATTGGTACCCAGTTTCAAAATGCTTCACAAGAATCGCAAGGCGTCAAAACTCTATTGGCAGTGGTAGACTCTACTGGTCATGGAGTTCCTGGAGCTTTTATGAGTATGATTGGCAATACCTTGCTCGACCGCATCGTGAAAATCGAGCGGGTCACTACTCCTTCCGAAATTTTAAATCAGCTCAATCACGAAATTTACTTGGCACTTAAACAAAACCACACCAATAATGATGAAGGAATGGAACTATCGATATGCTCAGTAGAAAGGTGTGCCGACTCCCAAGTGAAGATCGTTTTCTCAGGGGCTCGCCGACCATTATATGTGGTAAGAAATGGGCTTTCGGCCTCGCGCAAAAAGATAGAAATCTACAAAAGTAGCAAGCGTTATGTGGGAGGGAAAAGAAATGTATCGGCCGTATTTACTGATGAAGAAATTGTGCTGGACTATGGAGATGCCATCTACATGTGTACCGATGGTTTTGCTGATCAAAATAACGAAGGCCGTAAAAAATTTGGCTCCGAAAGATTGGTAAATTTATTGTGCGAAAATGCGCATTGGCCAATGGCCAAACAAAAACAACTATTAACGATCGCACTAGAAGAACATCAAGGGGAAAACGAACAACGAGACGATATCTTACTGTTGGGCCATCGCATTACTTAGGGAAAGTAGTTGGCGATCACGAAAACCTGATATACACATGCATCCCATTCGGTGGTCTTACCGAAGGGAGACCACCGAAAACGGTATGTGAATCAACATTTTTCCATTCACTTAATGACATCGGCCTACAGCTTTGCTTTTTGGCTTAAACTAACAGAAGCGCTGCCAAAGGCTAAATGCCTCGCCCAACAACCGAAGGACGAAGTCCGAGTTCAAAGTAAGTTAATTCAGGCATATGACCGAATCGGACACTTATTTTGAAAGCCTTACTAAAGATACCTTTTTAGCCCTAAAAAGGTCAGTTCAAAGCGCTACTAATCTTCTAATCCACCGTTTTTGACTGGAATAATGGCCACTGAGAATTTGCAAATCCTACGACGCTCATCTACCTCGAGGTAATCTTTCACATCACGATAAGGGTGTTGTTCGCCTAAACCAATCACATTGTTTTTCCGCTGAATAATTTGGGTGTACCCTGCTTTGCGCAGTGCCGATTCCAAATGTTTGTAAACCGAACGGGCTCTTAATCGGGAAAGTACTTTATTCAAAAATTTCCGATTTTCAACCAAATTAATGTCTTTTTTAGGCAATGGTAAAGGGCCATTGGCTTTAGACTTAAGCAATCTAATCAGTTTAGGACGTCGCAAGGGTTCGGCATCGCTGTATCCAGTGGTGGTAATTTCTATTTGCAGTGTTTGATTGGTATCTAACTTTCCCTCGTACTTGCTCAATGAATCTTTCACTTGGCCAATAAATATTTGAATACGCTCTTTTACATCAGGATTGAGGGTAAATTCTCCTGACTCAAAGGTACCTTCTGATTTGACAGTGCCTGCTCCCATGTTGATGAAATCATTCATCATAAGTAGCATATTGATTTCTTCGTCGCGTTTTTTGCGGTATTCGCGGGCCAATTGCTCTATTTTTTCGGCATCTTTTTTCAAATCCAGCGATTGCAATAAGGTTTTACGCGCGTTGAGTTCTGAGCGAAGTGCGCTTAGAATGGGAAGGTAACTTTTCACGGCATTGTTGGGGTCTTCTTCCAACTTGGCCGATATTTTTTGCTCAATGGTTTTGATTACATTTAACTGAGATAGGGTAGCTTGAATATTCTCATCTAGGGCTTGTTTGCGGGTATTTTTCATTCCTACACACCCCGACGCAAAGACTAACACCAAGCTTAATAAATATAAATTTTTAACCATTGCAAGACGTAATATATGTTTATCAATAATAGCAAATTCGCTCAAATATAACAATTAATCCCTCTACATTGTCTTGTAGTGAATGTTAAAAAAAACACAATAGATGATCAATCCAGCGGTATTTTGTCCAGGTCTTGCTTTATTTTCCTGATCAAGAAGTTTTGCTCGGCAATTTGTTCTTTCAATGTTTTTAAGCTGTTTTCGATGGTTTTTTCTTGGGTAGCCAGTTCGGTGTATACTGGTAGCAAGGTTTCGTACATGTCTTTAAGATCGGTGTTTTGGCCAGCCAGTTTTTGGTACACTTTGGTCAGTTCATTTCTGTAACCATTTAGTTTTTTGCGATTGGGATTGGCCGATTCCAGCTCACGCTTAAATTGAGCAAAAAGCGCTTTGCGTTTTTCCCAACTTTGTGCTATTTGAGCAATCAACTCCTTTCGATATTTATCCAAGTAACTATGCAAGTAAATGACAATAAAACCATACTTAGATTGAATAAAATGGGTGAGTTCCAGCGGCTTCACTGTCATTTTGTTGTAGCGTTGCTCAATGAGGTTAAATACGTATTTGATCCCTTCTACGCTCGCAAATAGGCCCTCAGTATCCTCCATTTTTTCTTGTTGATTAAAGCGGGTCACCTTAATTTGTAACTCCTTTAGCAGTTTACAAATATCATCGCTTTGGGGGCAGATTACTTTGAGGGCCCGTTCCATTTTCTTACTCACCCGACCTTCAGCCGCTTGTTGTTGGGCCACCAAAGGGTTGATCAGAAAAAAAGCGCAACAGGAAATCAAAAAATGCTTCATGAATATCATTATGATTAGGTAATTAGAGAAAATTACTGTTAGAACGCTAAAAACGGGCCAAGGGTTAAAAAAGTATTTCAAAAAAATTACCCATACGCTTAAGGAATTCACCACAAGGTGTTGTCTTTTATTTGTGCAACATTCGTCACTTCCTTTTCTTGATACTTTATGAAATCGCTCTCAACTATTTTTTTACTCGGTATTTGTAGTCTTGCGTTCGTGGCTTGTAACGAAGAAAACCCCGCACCCGATGCTCAAAAATGTACCACCTCTACTGTATTGGCCAATAACGCCAAACGTGCTTTTAGAATGGGGTTTAGCACTTGGGCTTATGGAGCCGAAACAAGCGCAAAAAATGATACTTATGCCTACATTGCTGCCAATGCCGATATTTATTCTGAACAAATAGATGATAAAATCCCCTGGCAGGCCCTATTCAACGACACGGCTTTTCCTCAGGCATTTTTAGACGATATGGAGAACAGGATCAGCAAAAAACCCGCTGGTCATCAGTTATTACTTGGGGTAGGATTGTTCAATACGGGGCGAACCAATTTGGCAGAGGATTATGATGGTAGTACTCCGTCATACACCTCGTTGAACGATGCTAAAATAGTGGCTGCCTACCTGAAATATGTCACCTGGCTGATTGAAAAATACCAGCCTGATTATTTGCTATTGGCTTTGGAATCAAATGAGATTTGGATCAACAACCAATCGCTCTGGGCTGGGTATACTCAAATGATGCAAAGTATTCGTACTTCTCTGAAACAAGTTTACCCCAACTTGCTTGTCTCTGAATCTATGACCTTACACAACTTGTATCAGCCCCAAGTAATTGACGTTGTCGTATATCAACAAACTATGATCAATTACTTGAACCAGTTAGATTTTGCTGCGATTAGTTTTTATCCTTTTTTCAAGGCGTTCTCTAATAAAAATCAATTTCAAGAAGCATTTGATTTTTTACATCAAAATATCAATACGCCCATTGCTTTTGCCGAAACCAATCATTTGGCGGAAGACTTGGTGATAGCCAGTACCAATACCAATCTCAAAGGTGATGAATGTCAACAAAATGAGTACCTAGAGGTATTGCTGACCAATGCTCAGGAACAACGTTATCGGTTTGTCATTTGGTGGGCTTATCGAGATTATGATCAACTGTGGGCTACTTTTCCCGAAGAGCTAAAAGACATTGGCAAAATATGGCGCGATACGGGGCTCCTAGATGAATCAGGCCAGGAACGTACCAGTGCAAAAACCTGGAAAATAGTGTTTGGGCATATTTTGTAGTTTTTTTAGTTAGGAGTTTTCTTTGGTCCACAGTCGACGGTCGATAGTCCATAGTTTCTTTAGTTAGGAGTTCGTAGTCAGGAGTTGGTAGCAATTAAATGAAAAATGTAAAACGTGAAATGAAAAGTGAGCGCAAAGCGGAACAGTTGGCTTTGCTGGGCGAGGCTCGGCTCAAAATTATCACATTTGCGAAAATAAGAATATAATTATCGCCTCGCGCAGCCATTTAGATTAGCTTCGCAGAGCTCCCTTTGGTCGGTTCTTCCTTCGTCAAGAGAGCTATAAAAATGAGTCATAGGCGGAACAATAGAAATGAATCATAGCATCACACAACCCGAAGTCCTGAGCAGAGCCGAAGGAACTAGCAATGCAACAATGAGCGAAGCAGAACAATAGAACAATTTAAACTTATTTAAACAAAGCTATAATAGCCGGTCCCCACAGATGAGTCAGAAAAAAGAAGGTACCCAGAGCGACAAAAGCAGTGGCAATAAAAAGTATGACTGAGGTGAAAATTTTGAACTGAACCGAACTATTCCGCTTATCAGACCGGACCATTAGCTCTACTAATATCAAATTGGGAAGGTAAAAAAAGAAAGCCATCAGATTGTCAAACCACCCGTGAAAATCTTTGGTATGGCCTGCTCTGTCAGTCAATAAAAACCAAAATCCATATTCCATTCGATAAAGCCAGGAACCAATGGCCAGCGCAAATAAACGCAATGCCCATACCCGATGTTTTTGTAAGTTTCGGGCTCGTGCCTGACGAATGGTTTCTACGGCACACCAAAACATCAGCAGGCCATACAGGGCAAAACCTATATCCATAATGGTACCTCCTACCGTACCCTTGATCACAATAAAAACAAGGCCTCCAATAGCCGCCAAAATAGATGATAGTACATAAACACGCCCTACCCAACGATGTAGCCGAGGGTATAATTCCCGAATTTTGCGCATGACTTGAATGCATCCCATCACCAAAATAACCCCTCCTGCGGCAAAATGAATTCCAATACTCAACGTGGCCGCCTGAGCTCCTGGAGTATAAATACCGGGCAAGAGCCTATTCCATTTATGCAAGTTACCGCTGATTAATGAAGCTGCATAGAAAGCCAAAATATACAATCCAAATAAAATAGCACTGACCCAAACGGTAGCTACCAACGCTCGATTGGCTAATTGGAGAATGGCATCACTGTGATTACGAGGCGGTGGCTGTATTGTCTTTGACATGGATATGCAATGAGGTTTTACGTCTGAATATCTACATTAGGAAATTGCGAATATATGAAATCATCCCTGAATTTTGAAACCGTACACTAATTTTTTTATGGAAAGATTTGGAAAAGAAAGCATAA
>CALDJV010000881.1 GCA_937899305.1 uncultured Cytophagaceae bacterium | reverse complement strand
TTTTGGGCTTTAAAGATGATTTATGGGAATATGACCCTGAGTTGGATCAATGGACCAGAAAAGCTGACTTTCCGGGGGGAGAGCGCGTTTCAGCGGCGGCATTTGTGATAGATGGACGGGGTTACGTAGGTACTGGAGGCTTTTCCAATGATTTATGGGAATACAATGCTGAATTAGACAATTGGGCAGCAAAAGCCAGTATTGATAGTGATGGTCTCTCACAAGCAATAGGTTTTACCATCAACAATCGAGGATACATTGCTTTGGGAATAAGCAGTAATCTTGAAAAACAAGTATGGGAATTTACCAATGCAATGAGTGAGTCGTTTGAACAGGGAATTCAAATGATATCTGATCGCAATCGTAATACCCAATTAAAGCTAGATTTGCCTGAACATGGCGAATTCCAAGTGCAGGTGTATGACCTTCATGGGAGATTGTTATTGAGACGAAAATTTACCAAAAACACCAGTCAACACAACGAACTATTGCCTACAGTGGCATATGGTGCCCAAATACTGGTCATTCAAGTTGTTTTTGAAGACAAAAAACTGACCCGTCGGATATACCATCCTTAGCTTTCCAATGTGGATTGTTCTATTGTTCCGCCTTCGGCTCATTGTTGTATTGTTAAATTGCTCTATTGTTCTGCCTTCGGCTGATGGTTAAATGGTTGCGTGAGGCGCTATAGTAATTGTTGATGATTGATTGTTAGTTCCTTCGGGTTGCGCGAAGCATTCACTTTTCATTTTACGTTTTACATTTTTCACTTAATTGCTACCAACAAAAAAAACTATGGACCGTCGACTGTGGACTAAATAAAACCTCCAACTGATAGGGGGATTTAATCAAAAAAGTATCTTGTAACTATCACCTGCTCAAAGTATTCATTTCTAAAAAAATATACCAAACCTAAACATAGGCTCATTTGTTAATCGATACTTATGTAATTTTTTTGGTTTATATCACTTATAAAGCTTATATTATATTATTAAAATACAAAAAACTTGTTTTAGTTTATGAGCAAGACTAAACACCTATTTCATATTTGGTTTTTGTTGGCCTTTATCTTGGCAGGGGAGGGAATACAAGCCCAAGATTACGATTACCAAGGATTTCACTTCATTAAGAAAAATCGTAAAAAAAAGCGATATTCATTCAAACAGTACAACAACCTGATTATTATTCCGGTCAGAATTAATGGTTCCAAACCCTTTAATTTTATTTTAGATACCGGAGTAGGGCATACTTTGATTACCGACCCCTCAGTGGCTTTAGCTTTAGGCTTACCTTCATATCGTCAAGTAGATGTCATAGGTGTATCAAATCGTACCGTTCTCAAGGCGCATGTGTCCAATGTAAGAATGATGCAAATATACAAAGACATTGTGGCTGAGCGGCACTATGTAATTGTATTGGAAGAAGACATCCTAAACCTATCAGGTTATGCAGGCATTCCCATTCATGGCCTCATTGGTTATGACTTCTTTAGCAGGTTTGTCGCAAAAATCAATTACGACAAGCGTCAACTCACCGTATACAATACCAACAAATTCAAATACAGAAAGAGAAGGAAAGACGATATTATTCCAATAAAAATTGAAGATCAAAAACCGATTGTAGAAGCCAAAATTATTTGTCGGGACAATAAAAAACCAACCTCCATTAAATTGGTATATGATACCGGAGCTGGGCATGCGTTATTGTTGTATTCAGACTCTTCACCAGGTATTGAGGTACCAGACAAAAGCTTAGATTCTCACCTTGGAGCTACTTTGAGTGGAAACCTCATTGGCAAGCTTGGGCGTATTCAAGAAATCAAATTGGGTAGGTATAGCTTACCCAAGGTTATTGCATCTTTTCCTGACTCTGCCTCCTATGTATCTATGAAACAGTTTACCCCTCGGAATGGAAACATTGGATTGGGGCTGATCAAAAGATTTCATACGATTATAGATTATCCACGACAAAGATTGATCATTAGACCCAACTATTACTTCAAAAAGCCCTTTGAATACAATAGGATAGGGCTCGAAATCATTGCGCGTCCTCCTTCTTACAAATCATATTTTATTGCGCATACCCGAAACAACTCCCCAGCTGCCAAGGCTGGACTAAAACAAGGAGACCAGATCATAGCGATTGATAGCAAAGTCGTAGCAGATATGAATATTTCTGAAGTATATGGTAAACTGTATCAGCTTAAGAAAGATGCCAGGAGAGTGGTGATCTTTGTAAAAAGGGGAGACGAATTTATTTTGGCAGAGGTCTCAAAATCTTTATAGTTTACCATCATCGTATCTTGCCTTTGATTACCCTGACAAAAGCACCTTGACAAGGATATTTTTATTGTTGTGTTGTGAAATAACACCACCATGCCATAACACAACAATAAAAAGTGTTGAATAGATATTGTCCTGCTACTGACTTGGCCTATTTGTCGCATTTTTTTAAGTTAGATCATTTCGAAAATCCTATTCTGTCCGAAAAACATCAGAACTTTCCAAAAAAAAATCTTATAAAGTGTCATTTTGACACGTTTGGCGCCAATATTTGGCTTGGCACAGGCCTTGATCATACCCCCTTGTAAACTTAGGAGTGGATGATGGATTCAAGAGAGAAAAATCTATAACTAAACCCCATCACAGCCTAATGTTAGTGTGTACTGAAACGATATACACTTGTAGTCAAAAATTATTTAAAAATATTATATAATACTCTAAAATATAATTTAAGAAAATGGGAAAGATCATAGGTATTGACTTAGGTACTACCAACTCCTGTGTAGCTGTGATGGAAGGCACTGAGCCAGTTGTTATCCAAAACAGTGAAGGAAGACGTACCACACCTTCCATTGTCGCATTTTTGGATCAGGGTAAAGGCGAGCGAAAAGTAGGTGATCCTGCAAAGCGTCAATCTATTACTAACCCTCAAAATACGGTTTACTCTATCAAACGTTTTATGGGTAAGCGTTTTCAGGAAGTAAGCAATGAGGTTGGACGTGTACCCTACAAAGTAGAAAGTGGTGCCAATGACACTCCCCGTGTTCGTATTGGGGATCGTTTGTATACCCCTCAGGAAATCGCAGCAATGGTTTTGCAAAAAATGAAGCAAACTGCTGAGGATTATTTAGGTACCGAAGTAACCGAGGCGGTGGTTACAGTTCCTGCTTATTTCAATGACTCTGAGCGTCAGGCAACCAAAGAAGCTGGACAAATTGCTGGCCTAGAAGTAAAGCGTATTATCAATGAGCCTACTGCTGCGGCCTTGGCTTATGGTATGGACAAGCGCGACAAAGACATGAAAATTGCCGTGTTTGACTTAGGTGGAGGTACTTTTGATATTTCTATCCTTGAGTTGGGTGACGGTGTATTTGAAGTAAAATCTACCAATGGTGATGTACACTTGGGTGGAGACAACTTCGACGAAAGAGTAATCGACTGGTTGGCCGAAGAGTTTAAAAAAGACGAAGGGTTGGATTTACGCAAAGATCCAATGGCTTTGCAGCGTTTGAAAGACGCAGCTGAAAAAGCTAAAATTGAACTTTCAAGTTCTACTACTACCGATATCAATTTGCCTTACATCATGCCAGTAGACGGAGTGCCTAAGCACTTGGTACGTCAGTTGAGCCGAGCAAAGTTTGAGCAGTTGACCGACGATTTGATCCGTGGCACTTTGGAGCCTTGTAAAGAGGCCATGAAAGATGCTGGTTTGAATGCCTCTGATATTGACGAAGTAATTTTGGTGGGTGGTTCTACTCGTATCCCTAAAATTCAGGAAGAAGTTGAAAAATTCTTTGGCAAAAAGCCTTCAAAAGGAGTAAACCCTGACGAAGTAGTAGCAGTAGGTGCTGCCATCCAAGGTGGAGTATTGACTGGTGATGTAAAAGATGTATTATTATTGGATGTAACGCCGCTTTCTTTAGGTATTGAGACTTTAGGCGGAGTATTTACCAAATTGATTGAGTCGAATACAACCATTCCTACCAAAAAGACGGAGACTTTCTCTACTGCGGCCGACAATCAACCATCGGTAGATATTCACGTATTGCAGGGAGAGCGCCCAATGTCAAAAGACAATAAATCAATTGGACGATTCCACCTTGACGGTATTCCTCCGGCCCCTCGTGGTGTGCCTAAGGTAGAAGTAACCTTTGATATTGATGCCAACGGTATTTTGAATGTATCGGCCAAAGACCAAGGAACGGGCAAAGAGCAACGCATTCGTATCGAGGCTTCTTCAGGACTTTCTCAAGAAGAAATTGAGAAAATGAGAGCAGAAGCGAAGGCAAATGAAAATACAGATAAGGAAGAGCGGGAGCGTATCGATAAAATGAATGCGGCTGATTCATTGATCTTCCAAACTCAAAAGCAATTGACCGAATTTGGTGACAAACTTTCAGGAGACAAGAAAGCGGCCATCGAAACTGCTTTGGAAGACTTGAAAAAAGCCCACGAAGCAAAAGACATCAATGGAGTTGATTTGGCAACCAAAGCTTTGAATGATGCTTGGGCAGCCGCTTCTCAAGAGATGTATCAGGCTCAGGGTCAACCAGGAGCGGATGGAAATCCTGGCGGAGATCCAAATGCAAATGCAGGTGGAAACCCTGAGGGTGGCGAAAACAAAGCTGATGATGTAACTGATGTAGATTACGAAGAAGTAGACGGTGACAAAAAATAATCAGTAAACTGGTTATTTATCATTAGTGAGCGGCAAGCATTTTGATTAAGAGGCATATTGCCCAAAAAATC
>CALDJV010000880.1 GCA_937899305.1 uncultured Cytophagaceae bacterium | reverse complement strand
TGAATTATTTAAGAAACAATTAGATCAATAATACTTTTACCAAGTTTTCAATAAAAATAAACAAATTTTTGACCTGCGAAAGGTCAGTTTTTAACTTATAGTATTCATCCATAATCAGTAATTGGTGATTACTAAGAGATGGACCAAAAATAAAGACACAAAGTAAAGCAATTCATTGAGTTCTGCAATTCACGCTACGCATTTACTGCATAATAAGGTAATATTTCAATGATTTTTTGTAGGACAAACTCCATTTGGCAAACTTACCGTCTGCCTGATAAATTTTGAATCCATGGGGTGTTTTTTCAATTACAAACGCTTCTCTCCGTGATTTTTGCTCATCATATTTTTCTCTAGGAATTTTAGGAAACCTCAAAGTCAAAAGATCTTCTTTATCAATGGCACCTTTGGCACGCAGTGCTTGTATTTCCTGTTCGTTTTTTTGGGATACATCCAGAGCAAAATGAATGGAATTCCAGTACCCAATAAACATATCATAGCGCTCAAAACCAGGCATATTGGTACGCCCCCAAGCATCAAACCATACGTTTTGTACATATTCTTTTTGGGCATTCAGCAATTGATAGTACCCTCGCAAAGGGATGTCGTTAATCATTTTTACTTGGTTATAGCAACCTGGCTTCAAATGAGCACGTTTTTGAAATACCAATTTTTGAGTAGTCCTCCCTGATTTAGCGGTTACCATCAATTCACTTCCGACGAGCTTTAGATATAGAACAAATTTGTAATAATCACTCATTGCCTTGTAAACCTTGTTAGTGGCTAATTGAGCGCAAGGAAGGTAAAAAGTAACGGGCATTTGGGTTCCAAATGTAGATGTACAAACCAACAGACTATCAGGTTTACGATGTGTTTCTATAGACATCGCCAAAAAATTAAGGTCAGACTTGGCTTCTATGATTTGTTTGGTTTCGAACCAGGAACGGGTAGTTTTCAAGGCGTGCATCAAGTCCTTATGCACCCATACTCCTCTCAAGTCATCTATATCCTCAGTAAGTTTCGTATTTTGATAATCAGGAAGACTAATGGGTTTTCTAATGATGGATGGGAGGTTTTGAGAAGCCATTTTTTGAGCAATGATGGTTGGTTTATTTTGACAAGCTACCAGACTAAAAATGGCTACAACACAAAATATTACCAATCGTTTCATCAATTATTTAGATATTTGTATTCTGCAAATTATTTTGTTGCCCAAAAATACAAAAAATGACACACTATGGGACATGCAATTACCGCCATCGTTTTGAAAGGCAATTATAACCGAGAACTTGCCCTTACTTTTGACTTAAAAAGTGTAACCCTGGGGTTTGACCTGCATATGTTTTTCATTGATCATTACTATTCGGCTTGTTGGCAAGAAATGCTCAAAGCTGATGGCTATCTGGAAGTCAATGAAAATTCTGGACATATTTTATTCCCCAACGAAGTCGCCATTGCCGAGATACTTCAAAAGGTTACCCAAACCCGGTTTGTACAGTTTGCCATCATTGCCACCGACTATTTTGGTGGAGTGGGCAATCAGTACGCGCAAGTTTATCAAGGGCAAACCCTTGCCAACAAATCCATCGACGACATCAACGGAGCCTTGCAATGGCTGGGAGTGGTTCCAGCCAAGGGATTGGATGCTTTTGATACTGTGGGGCTGTCAAAATACCGTACCAACCCCGATTACTTGGACAAGTACGCTGATTTATCTATGCAATTGGGGGTTTAACAAAGCGTTGATTCTCTGTACCTCTATATTTTTAATTCACCATTCACGTTCGATCAAAATGCGGATTTTCATTGTCACTGTATACATTACCCTCTATAGTGTAAACGTCCAGGCTCAAAAATGGGGCATTGAACTACATACCCAGAAAGCCCAGGTTTTCAGGGGCGCCCAAGCCATCGCCCGTGGTATACCCCAGGCCATTGAATTGCGCATTTTGAAATCAACCACTGGCGATAAATGGTGGCATGCCCCCCACCAGTTCCCTCGCTTTGGGGTCAATATCAACTACCTTGATTTCAATGACCCTAATCTGGGTCAATCACTGAGTGCGCAGTTCACCGGGGAACGCAGCATCATCAAAAAAAAGCATTGGCAATTCAATTTTTTGGCGGGCATGGGCATTGCCTGGATTACCAATCCTTTTGATAGAATTTCCAATAACAAAAATATTATGTTAAGTGGAAATTTAAATTCCTCGTGGATCGCCAATTTTTCGCTGGCCTGGAAAGTCAAACCTCCTTGGCAACTTTTATTTGAAGTAGGCATCATCCATTATTCAAATGGGGCAGTGCAGTTACCCAACCAAGGAATTAACCTGGCCACCGCCAGCATTGGAATTGGATACCGCCCTGTGGTACGTAAAGCAACCCAAGTTATTGATGAACAGAAACTTAACAACCCGAAAATCTCCAAAAGAACCACTTGGTTGCTACGTTCTAGCATTGGTTTTGTAGAAAGATATCCTACCAGTGGATTTAAATATCGAGTATATGGGCTACACCTGACCCGGCAACAAAGATGGGGCAAGGTTACATTTTGGCAACTGGGCCTGGAAGCTTTTTATAATACTTGGCTGTATGAGTTTACCCGTCCTGAAGAGCAAGCCAATGCCCGACGAGTCGGATTCAATGCAGGTTTGGGGTGGACCGCTGGCCGAATTCAAGGTGACATTAGTTTGGGAGTGTATCTTTATAAACCTCAAGCCATTGATACGCAACTGTATGAACGGTATGGGCTGCGTTTTTTTGTTACTCCTCAAATTTTCACCAGTTTTCACGTCAAAAGTCAGCGAGGCAGTGTAGATAATCTCGAGTTTGGAGCAGGATGGAGGTTTTGATGGTAATTTTATTTAGTCCACAGTCAACGGTCCATAGTCCACAGTAGCGCAAAGCGAAGCAATACAATAATAAGCCGAAAGCGTAGCAATTTAATTCAATAGTCCTGGGAGTTGGGAGTTGGGAGTTGGGAGTTGGGAGTTAAGGAACTGCTTTTTCGAGGAAAAGGTTGTGGTAACTTGAAAATAAAAATAACGAACTCTGGATGTCAATTTTATCCTAAATCATTGATCAGGATTCGTTTAGACCTGACCGTTTTTTAAAACTGTCAGGTCTGAATTGACTATTGATGAACTAAAAAAACTATGGACCGTTGACCGTGGACTATGGACCAAATTTATCCTTCAAACAACGAGTTAATCAAGTCGACGTATTCTTGTTTGGCATCTTCCTGCCCTTTTCCTTTCAGTTTGGCCCAAGCATCATATTTGGCTCGTCCCTTAAAATCCATCATTCCTGGACGACTCCCGGTGACATCTCCTTCGCTGGCTTGTTTGTACAAAGAATACATTTGCAGCAATACCTCATTGCTAGGTCGAGTGGTCAATTGTTTGGAACGGGCCGCTGCGGCTTCAAAATCTTCAGTTAATCCCATAATATAGAAATTTTAAAAGTGTGACTTTTAATTTATTAATAAGGTGAAATTCTAAAAAAAATTCAAAAACAATGGCATTATCAATGACCAGTAGTCATTAACTAAACAAAAACAAAACAGCCCTATACACTTAAAAATCAACGCTTTTTGCGAAAAAAGAAATGAGTCCGGGCATTTTACTCCTAAATAAACCGTAATAAATTTAAATATTTAAACTTAAATTTATTAAATTTGGTCAGGAAAGAGATTGTTGAGCAACTATCCAACAACTACCTGATTAATAGTAAAAACATTCAAATTTTGTTCTACTCCTATGGCAAACAGCACTACTCAAAATGGCGTTAAAACTGCTACTGCACCTCAAGCAAAAACAAATGTAGCAACAAAAACTACTCAACCGAAAACCCCAAAAGAAATTTTATCCGAAGAACCGGTGAAGGACCTAGATATCATAGAAGTAGAAGCCGAGGTAGTAGAGGTGGCTTCTCCAGAAGATGCTTTGCTGTCTGATGAGATCAAGAACAACACTCATATTTTTGATGAATTTTTTGACATCGATTATGCCAAGAGTCTGGCGAAATTATTAGAACCGATCGATCGTTATTATTTCCGGGCCACAATGATTGGCTTTGATGATGACCTAGGCGAATTCCCGGAAAGAAACAACCCCAAACGACCATTGATATTTGTAAGCAATCATTCCGGTATGGCCTTTCCTTGGGATGGGATGGTGTTTGCTTCGGCATTGATGAAAATGAATGGTTATAACTTGGACAAAGCCGCTCGAGGTCTTGCATCCCCGCTTTTGTCCAAAACCAACCTCATGAACCCCTTCTTGATTCGTAATTTTTGGAAAAGAGCCGGAGGAATTGATGCAACATCGCTCAACTTTGAGACCATGATGCATTATGGTCAATCTAACTTTCTGATTTACCCAGAGGGAGTCAAAGGAATTGGAAAAGGGTTTGATAAAAAATACCAACTCCAGCGGGTATCTTCTTCGGCAGTGCGTATGAGTATCAAGTACAAAACCGATATCATCCCATTTGCCACCATCAATGCCGAATACATCAACCCATTTAGCTATAGTCTCAAAATGATTGATGAAATGGCTCAAAAAGTTGGTATTCCATTTGTTCCTGTGGGTCCGCTTACTTCGCTCATCTTATTACAACCCTGGATGTTTTACTTTGCTGCTCCCGCAAAACTTACCTACGTACGAGGCAAACGCATCAAACCTTACGAAATGATCGACAAGCCTTTTGAAGAAATTACGCTGGAAGAATTTAGAGACATTACCCGAAGAATCCAGAAAGACATGCAGGCTGAGCTCACTCGAATGGTAGAAATGTACGGACAAAAACCATTTGATTGGCCAGACTTTTTCCGCACAATCCTGCAGAATTTCAACAAACTTCCCTACTTTATCCCCATTGCCTGGCCTTTTCTATTTACTGAGCACGAACGTCGTTATCGTCGTTTCAAGACTCGTTTGGCACAACTCGCCGAAGATGCCCGCGATGCATACAAACAAGCCTACTTGGATGCCAAACCAAGAGAAGAATCACTGATGGGATTGGTAAAAACAGCTGCCGATACCATTCTCAAAAACCCTGAAGTATTGCTCTTGTATGTACCAGTAGTTGGTTGGATTCCTACGCTTATCAAAGGCTTCAGTCGCGAAGAAGAATAGTGACGCTCATCAACAAGATTTTCAATGTAGACCTTCTTAGAAATTATTGTGTTATCTAAGGAGGTTTTCTGTTTTAAAAAAAATGTTCACAAATCACGATCATTTACGATTAATTACTTGAATTAATTTTACTATTTTTGGGTTTTTGCTTTTTCAGATTAATTGTTTTTATGGCATAAGTCAACAAAAACATTCCAAAACAATGGCAATTCTACGGATTAAGCCTGGAATGTTTTGATAAAAAGACGAATGCATTTATTTTGTATTAAAATTTGAGGTTCATGTCTGATAAACAGAAATTTATAGATATTAAACGTGTAATTTCTGACAAAAACCCCAAACTTTTGAAATGGGTACCAGGCTTCGTGATTGGATATTTAAAAAGAATTTTGCACGAAGACGAGATCAATGCAGTAATTGATAAAAATCGTGAGAAAATGAACTTTGACTTCTGTCAAGAGGTCATCGATTACTTCAATATTGAACTCCAAGTACAAGGCTTGGACAACATTCCAGACCAAGGAGGGTGTGTGCTTGCCGTCAACCATCCACTAGGCGGAATGGACGCCATGGCCATTGTTACTTTGCTGGAACAAAAAAGAAGCGATATTAAGTTTATTGTAAACGATGTATTGCTCAACCTTGAAAACCTCAAAGGAATGTTTGTGGGGGTGAATAAGTTAGGAAAAAATGCTAAAGATTCATTAAGAAAAGTGGATGAATTATTTGCTACCGACCAATTGATATGTATTTTTCCAGCTGGTTTAGTAAGTCGCAAGAAAAAAGGCATAGTACAAGACTTAGAATGGAAAAAAACCTTTATTACCCGAGCTAGAAAACACAATAAACCGATTGTACCAGCTCATATCAATGGAGAGTTGTCCAATTTCTTTTATCGGCTCTCAAACATTAGAACCAAGTTAGGAGTAAAAGCCAACATTGAAATGCTCTACCTGGTCAATGAGATGTTCAAGCAACGAGACAAAAAAATGAAGGTAGTATTTGGTACTCCTATCAATTCTAGTGACCTGGACCGCAAGGTCAAGTCGGATAGTGAGTGGGCAAATGATTTGAAGAATAAAGTTTATCAGTTAGATAGATAAAATGGCAGAACAAACGATTATACCACCTGTAAGCAGGGATTTACTAAAACAGGAGCTTAGTAAAGAGCGCTTTGTGCGTTACACTCGTAAAGGAGACAACGAAATTTATGTTGTAGATTATCACAATTCTCCCAATGTGTTGAGAGAAATAGGTCGCTTGCGAGAAGAGGCCTTTCGCGGAGCCGGAGGTGGCACTGGCAAAGAGCTTGACATAGATGAAAATGATACTTCGGAAAACTGTTATCAACAACTCATTGTGTGGAACCCAGAGGAAGAGGAGATCATTAGTGGCTATCGTTTCATCAAATGTGCCAATGTGCTCGATACAGTTGGGGCTGATGATGGTCACCACAGTTTGAGTACTGAACATTATTTTAAGTTTGAAGATAAGTTCATCAAAGAGTACCTTCCCAAAACCATCGAACTGGGAAGAAGCTGGGTACAAACTGCCTACCAGCCTATTAACTCGCCTCGTAAAGGATTGTATGCTCTTGATAATATTTGGGATGGTTTGGGTATTATCACGGTGATGAATCCTGAAGTGGAGTATTTTTTTGGTAAAGCTACCATGTACCCTCATTACAACTTGGAATGCAAAGCTTTTTTACTGCATTTCATGCATTATTATTTCCCCGATAATGAAAACTTACTCACTCCCAAACATCCTTTGGTAATTGACTATGATGCGGCTGCTTTTGATAAAATGTTGGAAGGCCTCAACTTCAAAGAAGGGTTCAAGGTATTGAATCAATATGTACGGGAGAGAAAAGAAATCGTGCCACCATTGGTCAATATTTACATGCATTTGTCGCCCTCGATGAAAACATTCGGTACAGCCGTCAACCCCGATTTTGGTGGAGTAGAAGAAATCGGTATTATGGTTAAAATCAAAGACATTTACGAAGATAAAAAGGCACGTCACCTGGAATCTATCCGACGATAACATCAACAAATATACTCCTCCAATTTATGACAACCGTTGGCCTTTGGTCTAACGGTTTTTTTATTTTTTGAACTTTTTTTTGTCAAAACCCAGTACAAGATCACAAACTTGGACTTAATCTTAAAAGAGGTATTCAAATCTACCTCCAATACTCACTCCTCCTATCCTTTTCCTGGGTAATAATTTTGATTAAAACAATGGATATTAGTACACAAACATCAGGCAGTACGTTTCAAACCAAATTGAGTTTTCGTAACGATGAAAACTTAGAGGTAGAGCTGAACCATACCGGCAATTTCTTCAACATTCAGGAACTGAGTGTTTTGTCGTTCATCTTGCACAATGTTCCCTCTAATGAAAGAGGCTTCAATGCTTTTCGTAATGCTTGGCATTTACATCAGCAGTATGATTATCAGCGAGGTATTTCACAAGAATTCTTTGGCTTTCATGATCAAGTTACCCAACTTCGAAAAGACCTACAATCTCTGCGGGTACCCGAAGAATTCGATAGATATTACAAATTGATCCTCACTAAGTTAGATTGGATACAACAATTCTATCTGAAGATTGCTACTCTAGAAAACATCAGTATTGGCAGAACGCTCTTTAAGACCAAAAAATTGGCTACAATGAAAAAGAGGCGCCTGGAAAAAACGGTGAATAAATTAATTGCCTTAGCAGAAAAAGAGGGAATCATTGCCTCTGACGAAACGCTTTGCCGCAAAAGTGAAATCCTTACCAACACATTCCATATTTCATTTTGTGTGCTTCCTCGTAGTTAATTTTTTAGTTGGTAATTTTTGCTTGTGAGTCCATAGTCGATAGTCCATAGTAGCGCAAAGCGGTACAATTGATTGAGTGAAAAGTGGACGCTTCGCGCAACCATTTAACAATGAGCGAAGCGGAGCAACAGAAACTAGCCATCGCCTTGCGCAACCATTTAGCAATGCAACAATGAACCGAAGGCGGAGCAATAGAAGTTATGCCTCGCCTTGCGCAACCATTTAACAATGAGCGAAGCGGAACAATGTAACAATAGAAAAATACAACAATGAACCGAAGGCGGAACAATAAAATCATACTCCCTCTAACCGCTTGGTAATTTTAGTATTTTCGGTGGTGATGACCAAATAATACCAACCCTTGGGACGATCGCTCAAATTGAGATGATGCAGCGATAAACCATAAGTACCATTTATTTCTTTGTCAAATATGACTCGTTGAAACGCATCAAATACCTGCACATGTATTTTGGCTACCCGAGGGCTATTGAAGGCTACTGAAAAACGTCGGGTAGGGCTCGGATTTGGATAGACCTCCACATCAAACGTCAACGTATCTGAAAGGGAAACCGAATCGGTCCTGGAAACTTGAGCATAACCCTGAATCCAAAAACTACAAATAAATAACATCAAAAAAGCAGGCATCTTCATCATTCGTTGATTTTGACTGAAAACGCCTGCATCAAGTATAAATTGTGGCATTTTAAGAACTTACCGCCAAGTGCGGCTCTTTTTGTTTAGATTTTCCATTGTAATTGATGTCCTGAACATAAATGAGGAACCTACCCAACGGGAATACCGCAAAAGCACTGAAAACATGCCACAAGAAATGGGTACCTTGGGTGAGTACTGGCCAATAGGCTGGAACTACTTTGTCTAATACCCTAAATAACAGCGCTAAAGTAATAAAAGTCAGGGCCAGGGCGATCAGTTTCCATTGTTTCCAACCAGTTTTCATCAAAAACATCACTATAGGAGTAAGCAAAGTGAGCCCTGAAATCAAATAAGCTATATTGAACGCTCCTTTGAACTCAAAAACGGCATGCAATACATACATCATTAATATGTTTATTCCGTAACACCCCAGCACAATAAGTACCCCTTTACCCCAAGAAAAGGTGACTTTTCGCCAAAAATAACTACTCAAAAAAATGACCATCAACATGGGAGGCACCGCATCTAACAAACCAAATACAATATTGGGTTCAAAAGCGTGAAAAAGCGTGGAGCCCAGCCCATTCAAAAACAACAAGGGTAGAATCGCCGTCAAAATTGAGTATTTCTTAAAATTGGGTTTTAGCTTGATGATCCAATAAATGATCGGGATAAAAAATATCAACGAAGAGATGGCATTCCAGGGCTGTTTGATGAAGTACTCCGCGTGGTATTCTTGATACAAATCAGTCTTCACCTGTAACAACATGACATTCAAATTCATAGCATTATATATCTAATAGTCAACTTCAAATTTATATTAGTAGTAATAACCAGAAATCTAACCAATAAGTTTCGGTCCTCGTCAAATCTCCGCATGAGCCTTTGCCCTATGTCCCCTCCTCATTCTGGGCTTTTGATGACTGACAACATCAATTCAAAAGGCATAAAAAATGTTGCCTCATCATTTCTGAGACAACAATAACAAATAGCAATATAAGCCGAAATACTGCTTACCCTCCAAACGCCTAATAATATTTCAAAAATCCACTGAAAGCATAACCTGTCTTACCTCGGTACTTTACCCTAATCCACCAACCATTTTTACCTTCAATTTCTTGTCTCTGGGCTTCATCCAAGGTGTTGCAATCCTCTACAATCTCTACATTTGCCGCCTCGGGTGCTACAATGATTTTTTCGCCCTCAACCGAAGGCTGGTCACGTAAAGTCACTCCTGATTCGGTATCTACCAACATGTACATGGGGTTTCTTAATCCCTTGTAGGTTCTTATAAAAGAACTAAATACGTAGCCTTCTTTGTCTTTATACTTTGCCTTGTACCATTTGCCTGCTCTGCCGCCAAGGCACATTGACTCAAACTCATTAAGCACCAACATCTTCAGTTTGGACTCATAAGGAGCGGCCGCTATTTTTTTAGCCTCAGTACTAGGATCCTCACGAAGTATGACCCCCGAACGAGCTGCTACAATGCCTTCATCTTCCGCTCCAGGTGACGTATACTTGTTTGAATCAAACCCTTTTTGTTCTTCGCTTTGCCCATCTTCAGCATTTTTGGTATTCCCTAAACTCAAAAAAGCACTGAATACATATCCTTCTTTTTCCTGATACTTGACCTTGTACCAACTGCCACTTTTCCCACCTATGGTGGCACCTGGACCATTTTTATCCAGAATAGTCACCGTTTCTTTATTGGGGATCAAAGTTACTTGAGTGCCCTCCGTCTTGGGAGTGCTTCGGAGGGTAAGCCCTGAAGGCGCATTGACCATTGCCACCTCCCCTAAAGAGTTTTGGTCTCCTTTTTTATTACCTCCTGCCTTGTTTTCCCCTTCCTTACCTCCTCCACAACTTACCAAAAAGACCATTGTCAAAATCATCGAAAAAAATTGTATAGATAACTTCATGATACTTTGTTTTGATTGTAAAATTGTTTCAAGTTCTTTTGAAGAACCACTGGTAAAAGTTAAGATTTTATTAAACAAAACAGACTTTATATAAAAAAATTTTTGTGTGCATTACTTTCGCTTTCAAAGGAAGAGACGAAAATACACTCATCCATTATTTTATATCGTCGTGAATACCGCAAACCATTTCTTGTCTACTGGATGACTTCCGTTCAAAAAACTTGGGTTTGTTACTGAAAAAATTGATTATGATCAAAGACTGCTACTTTAAACTCCTTATAATTTGCTCGCTGTTTTGGCTTTCATTAGGAAATACGCTGACCGCCCAAAACGACACCACTGAGGTAACCACCTTAGACACGATCCAGGTAACCGCATCGAGACTACCTGCCGCTGAGCTATTAACACCCTATGCCCTCAGTGTAATAGATAAATTCTACTTGCAAACTGGACAACGCCAGTTATCTATCAACGAGGCACTCCAAAACATTCCAGGATTATTGGCCTTGAATCCCGAAAATTTTGCCCAGGATTTACGCGTATCCATTCGGGGGTTTGGTGCACGTTCGGCTTTTGGCATTCGAGGAATCAAGGTACTGGTAGATGGGTTGCCTGAATCTACTCCTGATGGTCAAGCTCAGGTAGACAACCTCGATTTGGCTGCTTTTCAAAGAATGGAGGTCATTCGCGGCTCCAGTGCAGGCTTGTACGGTAATGCCGCAGGTGGGGTACTGAGCTTTGTAAGTGAATCGGTTTCTCCACAACCTTTTGCAGAATTGAGATATACTGCAGGTGCTTTTGGTTTGCAACGTTATCAGTTCAAAGGAGGGCTTCAGAAGGGTAAAATCAAAGGTTTTGCGCAACTGTCTCATACACAAAGTGATGGTTATCGTTCGCAGAGTCGTCTGGAAACCACCCAATTATACAGCTACATAACGGCTGATTTCACTCCTAAAACCCAATTAAAGCTGATCTACAATTATGTTTTTTCTCCAGTAGCCAACGATCCTGGTGCGCTGAATAGAGCAGATGCTACCCAGCAACCCATAGAAGCACGCGTACAAAATGTAACTTTCAACGGGGGCGAGGCAGTAGAGCAGGGTAAAATTGGATTGATTCTTAAACATCAACTTGCGTCCCAACATCGTTTGGTGTTCAAAAGCTTTTTCATCAATCGTAGCTTCGATAATCGCTTGCCTTTTCAGCGAGGGGGCATTGTTGCACTCAATCGTAATTTTTATGGCATTGGGGCCAATTATCAATATGAGGGGTCATTGCTGGGGCTACCTTATCAACTCAAATTGGGGGTAGATATCGAGCGCCAACAAGACAATCGCCAACGTTTTGACAACTTAGATGGCGTTCGAGGTAGTCAAACCCTGGATCAGCAAGAACGCTTTACCAACGCGGCAGTTTATCTATTACAAGGTATTCAGTTATCTCCCAAACTCAAACTCAACGCCAGTCTTCGTTATGATGCCATCC
>CALDJV010000879.1 GCA_937899305.1 uncultured Cytophagaceae bacterium | reverse complement strand
AATTCCAAATTATCAACTAACATATTTAGGTTTTTTATAGGGTGGTTTTAAATCCCTTAGTCTCAACTTCAGCCTTTGCTTTATTTTCAGTCTTAGTCTCGACTTCAGTCTTTGCTTCATTTTCAGCCTTAGTCTCAGCTTCAGCCTTGCTTTCCTCCTGATTTTGGTTTTTGTTACCACGATTTTTTCGCTTGTTGGTAGGCTCATGATCTTCTTTTTTAGGTTTAGTTGCTTTTTTAGTAACTTTTGGTGCTATAAAAAGAGTCATTCGCTTGCCTTCAAGTTTAGGCATTTGTTCTACCTTGCCGTATTCTTCCAATTCCAGGGCAAACTTCAACAATAACTGTTCTCCACGTTCTTTAAAAACAATTGTACGACCTACAAAGTGTACGTAAGCCTTTAGCTTGGCTCCTCCTTCCAAAAAGTTTTTGGCGTGGTTGAGCTTGAAATTAAAGTCGTGATCGTCGGTATTGGGACCAAAACGGATTTCTTTCATTACCACTTTCTGAGCTTTGGCTTTGAGTTCCTTCTGCTTTTTCTTTTGGTCGTAACGAAACTTAGAGTAGTCAATGATTTTACACACAGGGGGAGTAGCATTTGGCGAAATTTCTACCAAATCCAAACTTTGTTCCCGAGCCATTTCCAAAGCTTTTCGGGTAGGATAAATTCCCTGCTCAACATTTTCGCCCACCAATCTTATTTCTTGGGCCTTAATGCGTTCATTGATCTTGTGAGGATCTTCTCGTCTTCCGCGAGGTCCCCTTCTTCTGGGTTGTCTGCTAATAGTACTTCTTCGGTTTAGTTAAAAAATAAAGGAGGTGTAGGAATACTACACACTTAAACAATATAAAGAATTAGCTGCAAAAAACAAGTTTTTTTCGTTTAAATCAAAACATCGTCTCCAAACAATGTGATAAAATTTTGCGATTCTTGCAAATTAATATCCAATATGAGGGTGAGTGACCCGTTTAAATGGTTTTATCTCAAACTAAAGAAAGCGTGAGCCAGCTTTTTTCGCTGTTTTTTTCGAACATGACTTACCCAAAGTTGTACACTGTATTTCCCTCGGAAAAACTTTGGGTTGATATCGGTATCAGGCATTACAGTTACATCAATGCCAAGGCCTTGGATAGGAAAACTGTCCCGAATAAGGTTTCGTTTTTTCTGATGGGTGGTATCCTGATAAATCAACGAAACCTGTAGCTGTTGTCCGGGCTTGAGCTTCTTGCTCAGTATCCCGGTTATTTTCAAGCGATCACTTCTTCGGGCTCGGGTAGAAGGGCTAAATTTTTTACGCATGATCTCACCTGGAGTGAGTTCCAAATTGACCAAAAACAAAGAATCGGGGTACTGTTGTTTGAGTTGAGCAAAATGCAGCATTTCTTTTTTTGGGTTTTCAATCTTTTGCTCGAGTCTAGGAATCGTCACATCAGTGAGAAAATCTTCGTGAGTCAGTATTTTACGCGTTGGGGAAGTAGCTTGACTTGTATCAGAGTAATTCGTTGGATAACGGTCCAAAAAATACAAGGCAATAATGAGGACTATAGATAGTATGATCACGGTCAACCACAGGTTATTTTTAGAATTCATGAGTCATTTAGGGTTTGCGAACACGTTCCTTAGCGTAGCGTAAATTCAGTCAAGCCAATGGTTTGGTTCTGAATGTGTTCTTTTGAATTGTTTAGAATAACATATACAATGTATTTGCCTTTGAAAAATACCTGTTGATCTGCCTTGGGGATGAGCATGACCTGCAAGCGAGGTTGATTAAAAGAGCCTTGGATAGCCTCCAGAGGAATTTCATTGTTTGCTGCATCGATCAACCTGAACGTGACCCGATCTTGTTGGTTAAACACCCTGGTGAAATACAAATCTAGTTTGACCCGAGCCACGTGGTGGGCTCTGATGGCGGGACTAAAAAAGCGTTCTCTCCTAATTCTACCTGGAGTGGCTTCTATGTTGAGGGCAAACAAGGCGTTTTGATGCGCTTTTCGAGCCTGGGAGAGTTCAAGGGAGCGTAGAAAGCTTTCACCTTTCAGTTTAGCAAGCTCGCTGTTCAATGCCTTGATTTGTTTTTGATCTTCGTCACGAGATGTAGTCTTCAATTGAGTCAGGCTCACATAGTGTTTTTCCAGAGAATCTAATTTAGGTGAGGACTGATCCAACAGATTCTTGAGTTGTTGTGCGGCCTCTCGATAGTTTTGGATGACCTGTAGCGCTTGTTTAGGAGCAGTGAAATCAGGTTTTGTGGGTTCGGTTAAGTAATCATCTTCTCTCAAAAAATAAGTGGGATCGTAGATTTTTTGCGATTCGGGTGGGGGAGGAATAGCGTCAGGTACAACCGGAACATTGTAAAAATTTGCGGTACTTTTTACCTGCTTTTTAGTTTGATGAGTGGCCTTTTTGGTCGTTGTACAGGCTTGAAAGGAACCCAAAGCACCTAAACCAAATAGAAGATAAGGGATGTTTTTTATGATAGATGACATTGTTGTGTTTGTTTCAATGATTATGAAATATTGGGTTAAATTTAGCGCAAAGAAAATTCAGCAATTCCAATGCTTTGGTTGGTAATTCCTTGGTTTACATTAGTTAAGAACAAACGGATGGAATAGTTACCACGATAAAATTTTGGCATGGTATCTACGTCTGGCTCCACAATAAATTGTTGATTGGTAGGAGTGGATTTACCAATGTGGTTATGATAAGAAGATTTTAGTGGGATCTCCTGATTGGTGGCATCGAACAATTTGATGACAATGTTTTCTTCGGGTGATGGGGCTCGGGTAAGTTTAAACTGCACCTGTAGTCGGTCGGTACGCCGAGCTCGAACAGAGGGACTAAATTGATTACGCCTAATCTCCCCTGGTATTACCTTTGAACTTTCGACAATTAAAATCTTCTGGTTGTCGTCTTTCAGTTTACTAATTGCGACTTGCAAAATCTGGTTCTGACTTGCCAAATTATTTCGTTCGTGAGTGAGTTGTTCAATTTGTTTACGATACTCCGCCCTGGTATAAGCACCCCCGACGGCGTTTTCATCATACACTTTCTGTAATGAATCTAACTTGTCCTCATGATTGTGTAATAACTTGAGTAATCGAGTGGCCTCGGCCCGATAACGACTTTCACGATAGCGAGTATTATTGAGTAGTTTTTGTACAGAATCACGTTGATCCTCCACCATATTTAGTTTGTCCTCAAGGGAAAATTTTATTTCAACGAGTTGTTGATTGACGGTTTGTTGTTTTTTGAGGGCTTGCTTCAAGCTATCTATGGTGGTTTGTTGGCTTTGTGCTTGGCTGGATAGTAGCGTGACAAAAAAGAGGAGCAAGAGGAATGAATTTGCCAAAATTTTCATAAATAATAAGTTTGATACTTGGCAAAGATACAAAAAAGCCCATAAAAGTGGGTGTCACACTTCTATGGGCAATATCATGCAGAAATTTTCTTACTTCAAAAGCAATTGAAGCTTATATTGAATTAACGTAAAGAAAATTCAGCAATTCCAATGCTTTGGTTGGTAATTCCTTGGTTTACATTGGTTAAGAACATACGGATAGAGTAGTTACCACGAGAAAATTTTCGCTTGGCGTCTACGTCTGGCTCCACAATAAATTGTTGATTGGTAGGAGTGGGCTTACCAATGTTGTTGCGATAAGAAGGCTTCAAAGGAATTTCCTTGTTGGTCGCATCAAACAACTTAATAACAATGTTTTCTTCAGCCGATGGGGCACGCGTCAATCTAAATTGCACCTGTAGTCGGTCGGTACGCCGAGCTCGAGTAGAGGGGCTAAACTTACTACGCTGGATCTCTCCTGGAATGACTCTTAGACTTTCGGCAAACAACGGATTTTTGTTGTCATCCTTAAGTTTGCTGATTTCGGCTTGCAAACTCTGGTTTTGACTGGCCAAGCTGTTACGCTCAGTAGTCAATTGTTCGATTTGCTTGCGATACTCCGCCAATGTAGAACCACTTCCAGCGGCGATCTCATCATAAGCTTTCTGCAAAGAATCTACCTTGTCTTCCGAATCTTCCAATAATTTTTTCAGACGAGCGGCCTCTAAACGATAGCGACGCTCACGGTAGCGTGAGTTGGTCAATAACTTTTGTACTGAATCACGCTGATCTTCAGCGGCATTGAGCTTGTCTTCCAGTTTAAACTTAAGACTTACAAGTTCTTCATTTTCAGTAGTTTTGTTGGCTACCGAATCTTTCAGACTAGAACTGAGCCCTTTGAGGCTGTCAACGGCTTGTTTTTGCTCCTTTTCGGTTGTTTTGAATTTCTTGTTGCTGCTATAAAAGCGATAAGCAAAGATGATACTTACCACGAGTGCTAAAGCTAGACCGATGATAGCAAATGTCTGACCGTTCAAACCACCTCTTGGTTCGTCCTTGTCGTCAATATCAAAATCTAAATCTTCTGCCATGATATTTGTTTTAGGTTTTGCGAATTGCGAATAATCTTTAATGGATAGAGGGCTAAAGCCTTCATAATCAATTTATTTCGGCTTTAAATATATAGAAAATTATTAACCAAATAAAAAACATGGATTGTTTTTTTTGATTTAACCACTTGCTAATCAAATCATAACACCTTTTAGTTGATAGTTTTTTTAGTCCACAGTTTCTCTAGTTAGGAGTTCGTAGTCAGTAGTTCGTAGTTTTTTCTTTAGTCCACAGTCGACGGTCCATAGTCCATAGTTTTCCTTAGTTGGGAGTTGGTAGTCAGTAGTTCGTAGTTTTTTTGAGCCCATAGTTTCTCTAGTCCACGGTCGACTAATTGAATGAAAAACGTAAAGTGAAAAATGAAAAGTGGACGCCTCGCGCAACCATTTAGCAATACAACAATAAGCCATAGGCGAAGCAATAGAATAAAATAGTCCATAGTAGCGTAAAGCGATATAATTAGTTTCGCTGAGTTCACCAAGGCTCGGTTGAACAATCATCGCCTCGCGCAACCATTTAGCAATGCAACAATGAGCCGAAGGCGGAGCAATGTAACCATTTAACAATAAGCGAAGCAGAACAACGTAAACTAATCACTTATTCTACCTTGATTACATTATTCTCCGCATTTTTATCCATCAAAATATTCAAAGGGTCAATTCCCGCTTTGGTGGGTTTTTGAGTAATTCTGATGCGTAGTTTGGTAAGAGGGCCGGTAATTTTGTGCTTCTTGAGGTAAATGAGCTTATCTTTTCCTTTGTCTCTTCCACTTGGGGCTTGGCCATAAATACCCACATCCACCCAATCGTTGATTTTGATTTTTTGCTCTTGACCTTCCGCATTCACTTGATATTTTTGGGCATCGATGTTCAAGGTTACCACATAGTCTTGACCTTGCTTGGTCGCTTTGGCTTGAGTAGTTTTATTATCGAACAAGATGATTTTCTCAAACAAATCGGTCACCAACGACTGCAAGCTATCGGGGGTTTGCTGGCGAATGCAAGCAATTAGTTCTTGAGTAGTGGCATAATGGGTAACCTCACCGTTGGATAGTGAATCTGTGTGGTGAATAAAACGATGCAAAGCTCGATTTACATTGTCTTCACCAATGTAGTGTTGCAAGGCAAATAAATTGACCGCACCTTTACCATATTGTAAATAAACCGGATTGATACTGGCCTCGCTAAGCGGTGTTTCTTTTTCTCTGAGTCGGGTTCGGCCTCGGAAATAACGGTGGTGTTCAAATTCCATATACTTTTGTAGCTGTTCTTTAGGTAGATGCTTTTTCATGACCATGACTGCAGTGTATTGAGCCAAGGATTCCAGCACCATGCCAGCCCCATTTACATGCGCTGCCATGACTTGGTGGGCCCACCACTGGTGCCCTACTTCGTGAGCGGTCACTTTATAGGCAACATCTATGGTATTGCGTTGATCCAATACAAATCCAATGCCTTCGGAAAAAGGAATCATATTGGCAAATGATTGAGCAAATCCAGCGTAGCGAGGAAACTCCAGGATTCGCAATTGACGGTACTGGTAAGGAGAAAAGTTTTTAGAACAATACTGTAAAGAATGCTTCATCGAGCGCATCATGCTTTGGAGGTTATAGCGGTGTTTGGCATCATAATAAATGGCCAGATCTATTTTTTTAGCCTTTCCTTGATCTTGAATCATTACCGAATCCCGCAAGACCTGGTAACGGGCCGATACAATGCTATAGAAATGCTCAATGGGCCGATCCATTTTATAATGAAAGTAAGCGCGTTGGCCTTTTTTCCATTGCTTTTGTAAATGCCCTGGAGCAACGGCTATTTGGTCGGCAGCCGTACCCACTACTACCTCCAAGTTGACTTTATAGGCATCGTCTCCCAAAATACCGTGTTGATGGGCCTTGGGGTGATCACTATCAAAGGTATTTTGCCTTGCAGGTAGACCAAACTTTTCTCGAGTACGATCAGTCTCTATCTCCATATCAGGGTCGTACCCCAGGCTAGGGAAGTGGCGATTGTCTATAAAGGTACCGTTGGTAAGCACTGATTCGTACAGGGTAGAAGGTTTTTCGACAAAACCCTGAGTGGTAAACGCAGTGACAAAGTTCATCTTAATTTGTTCCTGAGGTTCTAACGGCTTTTGCAGTTGATAAATGGTATAATCTAGTTCGTCAAAAGATTGGGTTGGGGTAGCTACCTTGTCAAAATCTACTTTCATGAGTTTTACTTGGGGATCGAGGGCCCGATTGTGTTGGACATGAATTTCCGTAATTGGTTGTTTGCTCAAGTTTTTGAGTAAATATTGCCCCTTGGCTTGGTAACGTCGTTGGTGAGGGTACAACTCGATGGTGAGTTTCACATCCGTGATTTTAGGTTGATTCACCCCCTCAAATTGCTTGAGTTGTTGTTCGTATCCCGCTTGTTTGCGTTCTTGCGCCTTTACAGACTGGAAGTCGTTCAATACCTCGGTGTTGTAATAAATATAAAATCCGGTAGAGCAAAAAAGCAACAACATAGCCGTTGTCAAGTATTGTAATTGCTTGCCAAAACGTTGACGGGCAATGGCCACTCGATGCCTGAGCTTGGTTTCTTTGCCTCTTACAAAAAGCAGCACTGCAGTGATGGTAAGCATGATTGCCAACGAAAACCAATACATCGCGTAGGGCACAAACTTGGACGATAGTGGGGTGAAACCATTGAGGTCAGAATACAGCCCCAAACTTACTTGGCCGTATTTAAATAAGCCGTGTTCTAAACCAATAAAATCCATCAAACTAATGAGTACAAAGCCTAAGAAGGTAATGAGATAAGCCAAAAACTTATGGTTGACGATTACCTGAATGAAAAATGCCATGACGACGTACCAAATCACAAAAAACAAGGTTTGGGTAGACAATACCCGTAGGTACAGTGGTACATCGTGTTGATGATATTGGTAGCTACTTTGAATGACAATTCCAGTGAATATCAATGATACCAAAACGCCCACAAATACCCAGATCATTCCTAGTATTTTGCCTAATAAATTCACGTAAGTGGGGGTAGGCAAGGCATCATAAATGACATCGAACCGGATGCTTCGTTCTTTCCAAATCAATTCACCGGAGTAAAAAATAATAATGGTGACAAAGAATATCGAAAGGCGCTCAAATGCCTCGAGTACCAGATAAGTAAGCGGATAGGTTTTTACATTGGCATAGCTGCCTCCAATGTTGAACGAAGCAATGATAAGAAATACCAAAGTGCCTGCCATAATGACCCGAAAAGGAATTTCTTTGAATACCATTCGGGCATAAAAAAATGATTGATGCAATATTTGACGTACCTGATTAAAAGGACGACTGGGAGCAATTTGAACTACTGGGCTGGCAATAGCTGGAGTAGGTTGTACCGTTTTTTTAGCAGGACGTTTTCTTACAAGCCTTACTTTACTGCCAATGAGCTCAAACTTGAATTTTCTGAAAGCAATGAACCATAAAAGAACCGTGACGCTTAGCCAGATGAGTCGATTGAGACCCAATAAGCTGTTGACCCCAATCATTTGTTGATTTTGCTGAGCCACCGACCAATACTCACTTTCTATCAACAAAGTATGCAAAGCCATCGGGTCGAGCAACGCAGCCAAGGTTTTATTACCCATAAAATCAAATACCGATTCATCTAAAATGGCATAGATCAAAAACAAACCAATACCTTGTACATACACCATCAACATGCTTCGGCTGAGGGCGCCTACCATAAAAAATAAAGTCGCAGTAAATAATAAGTTGGGGATTACTACCAGCACAAAAGGATACAAATAAGTGCTCAAACTAAAAGGAAGCAAACCAGCCGAATGGCTAGTGGGAATGAATTCGGTAAGCAACATCCCCAAGATGACCCCTAAAAAAATGAGGAGTAAAGTAATAAACGACCCCATGAAGCGTCCCAAAAGGTACTGCCATTTGTGCAGTGGGGTAATGTATAACAGGCTGGCGATTTTATGTTCAAAATCACGTAAAATACTGACCCCCATAATTGCGGAGGTAATAAATACAAAGACCAAGGAGAGGGCGCTCATCATTTTGGCCACAATTACAGGCGCATTGGCACTGACCATTGTTCCGGCCCCAAATAGGGTAACAGCCTTAGAAGATAACGCAAAGATGGATATCCCTAGTAAGATGAGGAAATAAATGTAGGTAGCGGGACGGTTTTTACGGTAGTAGAGTTCAAAAAGTACGATTTCGCGGAATTTCATGGTGATATGGTTTGGTGGACATTTATAAATGAAAGCTTGGCGTATTTGATACAAGCACTAGGCTAATGCAGTAGTAGGAACAACGCCAAATATCTTAGAGAAAAACACATCTTCTAGATCGGGGGTTACCAATCGAAAGTCGGCGGTAGGTAGTGTGTCACTGTAAATGTGAACAAGGGGCTTGCCTGCAAACATTTTCTCTGAAATGACCTGATACTGCGTTTTCAATTCAGCTACTTCGGCTTTGGTAGCTTGCTTTTCCCATATTTTGCCTTCCAGCATTTGTATGGCTTTGGCTGGGCTTGCTTTCAGCAATATTTTACCTCGGTTGAGCACGGCCATATCGGTACACAGTTCTTTGACATCTTCCACAATGTGGGTAGATAAAATGACGATGGCTTGCTGGCCCAACTCAGCCAAAAGATTATAAAAACGATTGCGTTCGGCGGGGTCGAGGCCCGCAGTAGGTTCGTCTACAATAATGAGGTTTGGATTGGTGATCAAAGCCTGAGCAATCCCAAAACGTTGCCGCATTCCGCCCGAAAAGCCACCCACTTTTTTCTTGCGTACTTCATACAAATTGGTTTTTTGCAGCAAGTCAGCCACCAGTTGCTGACGGTTTTTTTTAGATAAAATACCTTTGAGAATGGCCAGATGGTTGAGCAAGTTTTCGGCGCTTACCTTGGGATACAAGCCAAATTCTTGAGGCAAATAACCCAATTGACTACGGAGGGCGTGTTTGTCTTTGAGAATATTGATATCATTGAAGTAGACGGCGCCTGAATCGGCCTCCTGAAGGGTGGCTAAAATACGCATCAAGGTAGATTTGCCTGCTCCATTGGGGCCTAGCAAGCCAAACATCCCAGTAGATATTTGTAAATCTATTTGTTGTAATGCTTGAGTACCATTGGCATAGGTCTTACTCAATTTTGAAATGGTCAATTGATGCGGTTGAGGAGTTGTTTCCGATGGATTGGTCATAGGTATTTTGATTTTGATGTGATTCAAAACAACCATCTCTCAATCACTCTAGAAAATTATTTAAACGAACACGCCTTAAACCTTTATGAAACCTGATTTGTGGTAAACAAACTCGTTGGTGGATGAAAATACCTGGTTGATATGATGAAATGAGCAATTGGTTAAAGAAATTGGTAAATGGCCAACAATAAGTGTAACATGCGGAGGAATAGTGGGAGCGGAAGTAAACAAAGTAAATATCAATGAAGGAACCTCAAATCCGAATCAAAACGAAATTGCATTCAAAACAACAATCCAGCGTGATATGGGGGCTGAACATAGGCTTCTGGTTGTTGCTTACGGTTTTATTGAGTATCGCCTTTTTTAAGGGGCAACGGTACCCCAACGCGGGATATTTCAAACACTTTTTACAGGTTTTGATGGGAGTAGTACTTATTCTCATACCAGGAATTTATATCAATACCTTGGTGCTCATTCCGCGTTTTTTAGCCAAAAAAAAATATGTCCATTATTTGCTAGGGTTGCTTTTATTGGTGTTAGGGTGGACCCCAGCGGCATTCTTTCTAGATAATTGGTTAGATGTGGTTTTCTTTGACCACAGTGCAGCCGAGTTGACTTTGAAAAACCTTCCTCAAGGGATGGTCATCATCTTGTTGGTAATTGCAATCAGTAGTTTGGTGAACCTGTCATATCGTTGGTTTTTCCAGTTGAATAAAATTGTATACCTCGAAAATGAACAATTGAATACCGAACTGGCCTTGCTTAAAAATCAAATAAACCCGCATTTTTTCTTCAATACCCTACATAACCTTTATTCTTTGGCCCTGATTAAATCGGATGAGGCTCCTCAGGTGATCCTGAAACTCTCTGATATGATGCGATATACCATTTATGATTGCAAAGAAAAGCAAGTGGCTCTGAAACAGGAAATCGCTTATTTGCAAAATTACATCAATTTGCAGCAAATTCGTTTGCACGAACGAGGGAGTATCACTTGTAACGTAGATGTTACCGACGAGCGAGCCACGATTGCGCCTTTATTGTTGATTGTTTTTTTGGAAAATGCTTTTAAACATGGGTTGGAAACCCTGACCGATGGCGCTTACATCAAGCTGAGTTTAAAAGTAGACGAACACCTGATTTATTTCAGCTTGGAAAATAATTATGATACAGAAGAAAGGCGACCGGGGGGAGGAATGGGACTGGAAAATGTCCAGCGTCGCCTCAACTTGTTGTATGGTTCCCAGTACCAACTCAATGTGAGTGATCAACAAGGAGTGTATCAGGTAGATTTGTTTATCAATAAATGAAGCAAAGATGAAATTGAAATGTTTGATTGTAGATGACGAGCCCTTGGCTCATGAAGTGATTACCAACTTTGCCATCAGTTTGCAAAGCTTAGAAATTATGGGCAATTGTTACAATGCTTTGGAGGCCATAGATTTTTTGAACGACCACACCCCTGACCTTATTTTTTTGGATATCAACATGCCCAAAATCAAGGGACTGCAATTTTTGCGTACCCTTACCCATCCACCATTGATCATTATCACCACGGCCTATCAAGAGTATGCCATTGAGAGTTTCGAGTTGGAGGTATGCGACTATTTACTCAAACCGTATAGTTTTGAGCGATTTATCAAAGCAGTCAACCGAGCGGTAGAGTTCAAAAAAATGAAAGATTCCTCTGAGCCTCCTGTTATGACAATGCCCTCGGCTACCCAAGCGGCACAATCACCTGCAAAAGAAAGCATTTTTCTAAAATCGGATAAAAAGGTATATCAGGTTTATTATCAGGACATTCTATACCTGGAGAGTTGGGGGAGCTATGTCAAGTTTCACCTGACCGATCAGGTCATTGTTACCTTGGAGCGCCTCAGTAATTATGAAAAATCATTGCCTTCCAACCTTTTTGTACGAGTACACAAATCTTATATCGTAAACCTTAAAAAAATTCAGGTCATTGAAGGAAATACGCTAAAAATCAATGGGTTAGAGTTACCAATTGGTGGAGTATATAAGCACAATCTAAAAAAAATTATTGGAGGCGAATGATGACATTTACTTCGATCACTTTTTTATTTTCATGAGCGCTTAAATAGGAATAAGGTAGGAGTGATTGGAGCCAAATATCCTTTATTTCACTTCGTGAATAAATCTAGTGGCTCGCCCAAAACATAACATCTCCCTACTCGAAAGTGGATGCAATCAAAATGAATTATAACACCTTGAATCGCCTTGCTGAAAAGAAAAGTTTATAAATTACAAGCCTGCGAAGTATTTATTAGAC
>CALDJV010000878.1 GCA_937899305.1 uncultured Cytophagaceae bacterium | reverse complement strand
TATCGAATGAAAATGCCACCGCTAAGGGAAGTAGCTTTGAATAAAATAGAAGTAGATTATATGCGTAAATAATTGCTATCCACTCATGCCCTTAAGGAAACAGCATTGGTCGATGGTCAATAGTCCACAGTTTTTTAGTTAGGAGTTGATAGATCGTAGTTAGTGGTTTTGTTTAGTCCATAGTCGTCTAATTGAATGAAAAGTGAAGAATGTAAAATGAAAAATGATACGTCGCTTTGCGCAACCATTTAACCATCAGCCGAAGGCGGAACAATAGAGTAATTTAACAATACAACAATGAGCCAAAGGCGGAACAATAGAGTGATTATCATATTTGCGAAAATGAAAGTTTGATCATCGCTTCGCGCAACCCGAAGTCCTGAGCAAAGCCGAAGGAACTAACCATAAAGCAATAAGCGAAGCAGAACAATTTAACAATAAACGCATCACCCTTCGATGTTAAAGAGCTGTTAAAACCGATCAATTATCATCCTTGGATCACTTCAGTGAACTTAGTTTTGTAAATTTGAAGCGGTACAATTGAATATTATAAGCTTTTGATTGTACAAATTTCACATTTCAAGCCTTTGTAACATGAAAAAAATCTATCTGCTTATTTGTACAATGTTGGCAGCTGCCAATATCATACAGGCACAATCTAACCAAATCTTTGCTACCAAGCCATCAATTAGTCCCGATGGTAGCCAAGTGACCTTTTCTTATCAGGGAGATATTTGGGTAATGGCGACCACCGGAGGCACTGCCCGTCGTTTAACGGTTCATCCCGCTTATGAAACCAATCCAATTTGGAGTCCTGACGGAAAAAGCATTGCCTTTAACAGTAGTCGTTTGGGCAACCAAGACATTTTTACCATTCCGGCCCAAGGAGGAAAAGTAAAGCGTATCACTTACCACGCTACCTTCGATGCAGTAGGTTCTTGGGTAAATGGTCAAATCCTATTTACCTCAGCTCGTCGAGCTTATAAACAAATCGAGTGGGCTTCTGAAATTCAAACAGTGAGTGCGCAAGGTGGTACTCCTCGTCGTTTAATGGACGCTTTAGGATACATGCCGACTCAATCACCCAATGGCAACCTCATCGCTTTTGTAAGAGGAGCTTGTCGTATATCGCGAGAGGCTTATAAAGGGCCCGCTAATAAAAATATCTGGATATACAATACCAAGACCCAAAAATACACCCAGATTTCTCAGAGTAAATTTAATGAATACCAACCTGTATGGGGCAATGACAACACCTTGTATTACATTGGAGCGGCCACGGGAAGATATAATATTTATCGTCAAAAAATTAGTGCTGATGGCAAAGCCGACGGACAACCTACTCAGGTTACCAAATTCAAGAATGATGGGGTACGCTACTTAGGGGCCAGCCAAAACGGGAAACTGGTATTTGAGCGTCAAATAAGCCTTTATACCATGGATGCCAATGGGGGTTCTCCTCAGCGCCTCAATATTCAAGCTACCAGTGATAATCATTTTGACCCCATGGAACGCCGAACCTATCGCAGCAATGTATCTAGTTACGCGTTGTCGCCATCGGGCAAATACATAGCGGTAGAGATTAGAGGGGAAATATTTGTAAAACCGACTAAAAAAGACAAGCGACGGGCCAATAATGTATCTAAACATCCCTTTAGAGACCGTTCTCCTGCTTGGTTAAATGACTCTACTGTAATTTTCACCTCAGATCGAGATGGACAGTACGATTTATATCTGGCGCGCTCATCGGACAAAAAACAAGGCAATTTGTACCAAACCCTTAAAACAGAGGTAGTACGTTTGACCAATACCAAGGCGGACGAAAGTGTACCAGTGATTTCACCTAATCGTAAAAAAATTGCTTTTCAAAGAGGTAGAGGAGAATTAGTTGTGGCCAACATTGGTCCAAAAGGAAAACTTACTTCTGAAAAAGTATTGGTAAAAGGCTGGGATGCCCCCGGAGGAATTGCCTGGAGCCCAGATAGCAAGTGGTTGGCTTATGCGCTCAGCGACTTGAATTTTAATCGTGATGTATACATTCAAGCTGCCGATAATAGTAAACCTGCAGTGAATGTAAGTATGCACCCTCGCCGCGACCAAAGCCCAGTATGGAGCCCCGACGGTAGCAAACTTGGTTTTATCTCTAACCGAATCAACGATTATGATGTATGGTTTGTATGGCTCAACAAAAAAGATTGGGAGCTATCGAGAAAAGATCGGGAAGAAGGAAATTATTACGATAATCCTGATGCCAAGAAAAGGAAAAAGCGTAAAAAGCGTAAAACAATCAAAATTGACTTCGACAACTTACACGATCGCATGGTAAGGGTAACTTCTAAACCAGGTAATGAATTTGGTTTTGCCTTCAATCAAAAAGGTGACAAGATTTATTTTACTGCTAATAGCCCTACCAGCCGACGTCGTGATTTGTACCAAGCAAAATGGGATGGCACAAAGATTAGAGCCATTACCAAAAATGGAAAAAACCCAGCGGGCATTGGCTTGGGCCCCAAAGGCCGAAAGTTGTATTTTGTAACTCGTGGTAGGTTGCAGCACATGTCTACCAAAGGAAACAGAATTAGCCCCTTGCCCCACGAAGCCAAAATGGTAATCAACCATCCTCAGGAAAGAGCTCAAATTTTTGAGGAAGCCTGGCGTAACCTGAATGCTGGATTTTATGACCCTAACTTCCACGGTCAAAACTTTGAAGCCCTGCGCAAAAAGTACAAACCTTGGGCTTTGAAAGCTTCTACAGTACAAGACTTCCGGGAAATATATAATGTCATGCTGGGCCAGTTGAATGCAAGCCATATGGGCTTAAGAGGCCGAAGTATACCCGAAAGAACGCAAAGGGAAAGAACTGGATTTTTGGGCATTGAAGTAACTCCAGTCAAAGGAGGAGTAAAAGTAACCCACGTGGTGGCCAACTCGCCTGCTGACAAAACTGAAAGCAAAATCAAGGAAGGTGAAATCATTACCGCAGTCAATGGGGAGAAAGTGGATGCCAATACCAATTTTTATGCTTTGCTTACCAATACCAACAATGAGCGTATTATGTTGGATGTCAAATGCAAAGCCGGAAACCGTGAGGTGGTCATTCGCCCAGCCAACACGTTGGGAGGCCTGCTGTATGAAGAATGGATTCAAGATAAAAAGGCTTTGGTAGAAAAATACTCTAATGGTCGTTTGGGTTACATCCACATCCGAGGAATGAATATGCCTAGTTTTGAGCGATTTGAACGCGAATTGATGGCCAGTGGCTACGGCAAAGAAGGCATTGTGATAGATGTGCGCTTCAACGGTGGAGGTTGGACAACGGATTATCTTATGGCGGTACTCAATGTACAACAACATGCCTATACGATTCCTCGGGGAGCAGCCAAAAGCTTGAACGAAAATAAAAAATTCCGTAGCTATTATCCATACAGTGAGCGTTTACCGCTTTCTTCCTGGACCAAGCCGTCTATTGCCATGTGCAACCAAAATAGCTATTCTAATGCCGAAATTTTCTCGCACGCTTACAAGCACCTTAAAATTGGCAAATTGGTAGGTCAACCTACTTTTGGGGCGGTGATTTCTACTGGTGGAGCTGGTTTGATTGATGGCTCTTTTGTGAGAATGCCTTTCCGCGCCTGGTATGTCAAGGCTACGGGTGAAAACATGGAGCATGGCCCAGCCGTACCCGATTTTTTGGTAGAAAATGCGCCAGGTAGCCGTGGTAAAAAAGAAGATGCTCAACTAAAGAAAGCAGTAGAGGTATTGCTCAAGCAAATTGGTGACAAGAAAAACAACACTGAGAAGCGATAATTTGTCGATATCCAATCGATTTTATCCTTTCAGGAATCTTTGGAAGCAGTCTCTTAGCGGAGGCTGCTTTTTTTTGTTTTAGAAATGTAATACTTGATCAATCCAGATCAATTCTTGTATTTTTTCAGGTCAAAACTTCACTTACTTTACAAAAAGTTACATTAACCCTTACTTTTTTTACGTTTACCGCGATTCAAAATTCTCATAATCTTTTGAAATATAACTTTATACACAAATGGTTCAATACAAACCTCCTAAATAATATCCAATGGTTAAATTTTGTTTATCTCTGTTGTCTGGCTTTTTATGCTTGCCACTCATTGCCCAAGCACAACTGGTACAAGTCACTAATTTCGGCTCCAACCCTGGCAACCTCGCCATGTATCGTTATGTACCTGCTGGTATTACCGGAAATGCGCCAGTGGTAGTAGCGCTCCATGGTTGTACCCAAAATGCCGCCACCTACGCCAACGAAAGTGGCTGGAATGCTTTGGCCGATCAGTATCGGTTTTATGTAGTTTACGCTGAACAAAGTGCGGGTAATAATTCGTCCAAATGCTTCAATTGGTTTGAGACTGGAGACATCAATCGAGGTCAAGGTGAAGCACGCTCGATTAAGTCGATGGTAGATTATATGAAAAGTAACTACCAGGTAGACAACGCTCAGGTTTTTGTCACAGGGTTTTCGGCAGGTGGTGCCATGACTACAGCTATGCTGGCTGCTTACCCTGATGTATTCAGTGGAGGGGCAATCAATGCCGGGCTTGCCTACAAAGCAGCTGGCTCTATCACCTCAGCCTTTAGTGCCATGAATGGCAACGTCAATAAAACGCCCACGCAATGGGGCAACCTGGTAAGGGCCCAGCTTTCTTCCTTTTCGGGTACTTATCCCAAGGTAGTGGTTTTTCATGGTACCAGTGATTTTACCGTGCGCAATCAAAACCTAGGCGAAATTGTAGAACAATGGACCAATGTACATGGGGTGAGTGCCAACTCCCAAGCCACCAATACCAGTTTTAACGGCAATAGTAACATCACTCAAAAAACGTACAACAACAGCAATGGAGAAACGGTAGTGATAACCTACGATATTGATGGAATGGGGCACGCCCTGGCAGTAGACCCCGGTAATGGTGCAACTCAAGGAGGGCAAACGGGTGCCTATGCCAGTGATCAAAACTTTTACTCTAGTTATTGGGCAGCCAAGTTTTGGGGTATCGCCCATACAGGTAGTGGAGGTACACTACCAGCTCCACCCACCGCCCTGAATGCTACTCCTAGCGCTGCTTCCGAAATCTCGCTCAACTGGACCGATCAGGCCAACAATGAAACAGGCTACGTAGTGGAACGCTCTACTACTTCGGGCGGAGGTTTTGCTCAAATCGCTACACTAGGAGCCAATGCCACTAGTTTTACCGATGGTCGATTGTCATCTAACACTACCTACTATTATCGGGTAAAGGCCACCAACCCACAAGGAAGTTCAACCTACAGCAACCAAGCCAACGCCACTACCCAAACTAGTGGAGGAGGTGGAGGTAACGTACCCAATACGCCTTCGGGTTTAGGGGCTACGGTGGGTACTTCCAATGACATCCACCTTGCTTGGACCGATCAGGCCGACAACGAAACCAATTACATCGTAGAGCGCTCTACTATTTCGGGTAGTGGCTTTGTAGCCATTGCTACGTTGGGGGCCAATGTCATTAGTTACAGCGATCAAGGCTTGCCAGCCAACACTACTTATTACTATCGAGTACAAGCCCGCAACGCAGCGGGCAACTCGGGTTACAGCAACGAGGCCAACGCTCATACTGGAGCAGCAGGTGGTGTGCCCTACACCATTGCTCAAACCACGGGCAGTTTTTACATTACTACCTTGAATAATACTCCTATGGGGCAGTCTTTTACGGTACCTCAATCGGGCGTTATCACTAAAATCACGGCAAAGTTTAGAAATGCCATTACCAATGCTACACTGCATATTTTTTCGGGCAATGGAGTTTCAGGGCCCCCTATTTACACCCAAAGTAACGTCCATACTGCTTCGGGAATACAAGCAGTAAGTTTAACGGCTCCTCTGACAGTCAATGCAGGCCAGCAATATACGTTTCAGTTTACAAATGCCTCGATCGCTTACACTTTCAGTAATGCTTATGGTGGGGGAAATTACTGGTATAGTACCATTCCATACGCGGTATTTGATGCCTATTTTGTAGTAGCTATTATGGCCAACGCAGGTAGTCGTTTTACCAGTACTGCTGTTGCCTTTCCTTCCTCTCAAGTCAAGGTTTTTCCTAACCCGGTAAATCAACTTATACAGATCAGTGGCATTGACCACCTATCTTCTAAAATTACCATTTGTAATGCACAAGGTCATTTGGTTAAAACACATTCAGGCTCCTCTCCCATCTCTATTGACCATTTGCCCAGTGGTTGGTATGTTATACAAATAGAAAGTAAAGGTAGACGCACTACTCATAAGATTTTTGTGTATAAATAGAATTGAATTGTCAATATGTATTATTGAAAGCTACCTGATGATTTTGGGTAGTTTTTTTGGCTAAAAATCTCATTTCCCCACTGAACCATTCAGCCTCAGGGTTCCGTAATAGTAATAAAAGCATTACTTCACTCAAAAATTTTCAGCCTTGTTAATCAATTCTCCATACAAAAATCAATTTTTGCAACTATTGCGTTCCGAAAACGAAGAACAGTTTCATCTGGCCATGATGATTGCACAAGGTAAGCCCCTTCTTAAGGGCTATCTCGATCATTGTATTGCGGTCCGTACCATCAAAGTATTTAGACGCGAAAAGCCCCCAATCAAACAAAATGTTGAGATATCTATCTGGAAAGAATTCAACTTAAAGGTAAAGTCTCTACGGGAAAAACAAATTGTGCGTTTGTTGCCCGGTATAAAGTTGCTCCGCTCACTCAGCCTCTTTAACCTATCTATCAACAAGTTGACCGAAATTCCTTCAGAAATAGGAGCATTACAAAACTTAAAAGTTTTGAGGCTTTCTCATAATGCGCTTACCCGTTTGCCCCAGGAAATTTGTCAACTACAACAGTTAGAACACCTCTATCTTAATGGAAACCCGATTGATTTTACCGAACGAGAAAAGATAAAATCGTGGTTACCGAAATGTAATATCACATTCTGAAAACCACAAAATATAATAAAAAACCCAAGACCTATGGGCCCTGGGTTCATTATAGTATCTTATTACGTTGTTGCAGGTCGTTGTGCAAACCCTCAATTAACAAAGCATCTAGTTCACTTTGTTGCTCTTATTCTGGCTGGCTCCCCTCATAGGTGGAGCTTTGGGTTCTTTCTTGGATTTATCGTCCATAGAACGAATGTTTTCAAGGATAGACGCCAATTGCTCTAAGTCGTTTTGCTGTTTTTGATTCATAACAATTACAACTAAACCACCCTGCACTGAAAGTACAGGGGTTTTGCGCTCGGACTGAAAGTCCTCTTTAGCCAACCCGTGTCGCAATGCGGGCAAGTTGCTCAAATTCGCAGACGAGACCCGATTTTTTCGCATTACTAAAGTATTGCACTGAAAGTGCAGGGTTTTAACCCAGAGCTGAGACCAATAAACTTTAAGTCTTGTAGCTCTTTACTACAAAAGTACAATAAATTAAGATCTGTGGTTACTAGTTTTCTATCACTAACCTTTCGCGTGTGGTAAATGCACCAAAAATGTAGATTAATGAAAATTGGTATTAATGAAAATTTTTAAGCTTTTACTGTCTAAACGGAGTGCCTGAGTTGAAATACAGTAAGAAAAGATATTGTAATAGTTCGCTCTGTAAAATGTATGATGTAATAATTATTTCAAAGATAGATATTTTAATGTTACCAAAAACAATGGTTAAGTTAGTATAAAGATATTGTTTAAAAAACACAATTAATCATTCCTAAAAGACAAACCAATAATATGGATGAATCATTCTAATTTTCAATTAACAGGTTAAATATAGCATTTAAACCCTTATTGGTCAAGTTGTTGGCTAAATTACTCGATTGAAGTAAATAATCTCACCTGTTTTTTTCATAAATTATTGCTTAAACCAAAGGATTCATTCGCCATTTTGGAAGCCCTCAGATGTTGTAGTTTATATGGGAAAAAGTGTATATTTGTTAATGCATTTTTAGCAATTTTAAAAATATTTGCAAACACCTTATGTACAAGCTAGTTTCTGAGTTCAAACCCATGGGAGATCAGCCACGGGCTATTGATCAATTAATAGATGGAATCAAAAAAGGGGAAAAAGCCCAAACTCTGCTTGGGGTAACCGGATCAGGAAAAACTTTTACTGCAGCAAATGTGGTGGCAGAGTTAAACCGTCCTACGTTGGTGCTCAGCCACAACAAAACCTTGGCCGCTCAATTATATGGAGAGTTCAAACAGTTTTTTCCAGACAATGCGGTAGAATATTTCATATCTTACTACGATTACTACCAACCAGAGGCTTTTTTGCCTACCACAGGTACCTATATCGAGAAGGATCTTTCGATCAACAGTGAAATCGAAAAGCTTAGATTGAGTGCTACTTCGGCCTTGCTTTCGGGGCGACGCGATGTATTGGTGGTGGCCTCGGTATCTTGTATTTATGGTATCGGAAATCCCGAGGAATTTGGTAAAAACGTAATTAGCCTTAAAGTAGGTGATGAAATTAGTCGTAATCAGTTTTTATTTGCGTTGGTAGATATCTTGTACAGTCGAACCGAAGCAGGGTTCGAAAGGGGCAATTTTAGGGTAAAAGGTGATACCATTGATATTTTTGTGGCTTATGACGACTTTGCCTTTCGTATTTTCTTTTTTGGAGACGAAATAGAGGCCATTCACCGAATAGACCCACACACCAATCAAAAGCTTTCTGAAGAAACGGCCATTTCTATATTTCCGGCCAACCTTTTTGTAACTGGAAAGGACGTACTAAACCAAGCCATCAAAGAGATTCAGGATGACATGATAAAGCAAGTACTCTACTTTGAGCATGAAAACCGGGTAGAGGAAGCCAAGCGGATCAAAGAACGCACCGAGTTTGACATGGAAATGATGCGCGAATTGGGTTACTGCTCAGGAGTAGAAAATTATTCTCGCTATTTTGATCGTCGTAAGCCAGGTACACGTCCTTTCTGTTTGTTTGATTATTTTCCGGACGATTTCTTGTTGGTGATTGACGAAAGCCACGTGACCCTACCTCAGATTAGGGGAATGTACGGTGGGGACCGTTCCCGTAAAACCAATTTGGTGGATTATGGTTTCCGGTTGCCCTCGGCACTAGACAACCGCCCCCTCAACTTCCAAGAATTTGAGAGTTTGATCAATCAGGTAGTGTACATCAGTGCTACTCCAGCCGAATACGAATTAGAACAATCGGAAGGAGTCATTGTAGAGCAATTGATTCGTCCTACTGGGGTGATTGACCCTGAAATTTTTGTGCGCCCCAGCCTCAACCAGATTGATGACCTACTGGAAGAGATAGACCTTACCATCAAAGACGAAGGCAGGGTATTGGTGACCACGCTTACCAAACGTATGGCAGAAGAATTGAGCAAGTACTTGGATCGATTAGATATCAAATGTACCTATATTCACTCTGATATCAAGCCACTGGAACGGGTAGAAATCTTACGTCAACTACGTCTGGGCGAAATTGATGTGTTGATTGGGGTCAACTTGTTGCGAGAGGGTCTCGATTTGCCTGAGGTGTCGCTGGTAGCCATCATAGACGCCGACAAGGAAGGCTTTTTACGTAACGAACGCTCCCTGATTCAAACGATTGGTCGGGCTGCCCGAAACGAAAAAGGCAAGGTGATTTTATACGCTGATAAAATCACGGGCTCGATGGAAAGGGCCATCAGCGAAACCACACGTCGTCGCCAGATTCAGCAAGAATACAACGAGAAGCACAACATTACTCCTAAAACGGTGAAGAAAAGTAAGGAGGCCATTATGGGGCAAACCAGTGTGGCAGACAAACGTAATAAAGCGGCCGACAACAACTATTACATAGAACCTGATACGGTAAATATGGCGGCTGATCCGGTAGTTAGTTACATGAATCAAGAAGATTTGGAGAAACTCATTAAGAAAACCCAAAAGGCCATGGAAAAAGCGGCCAAAGACCTTGACTTTATGGAAGCGGCTCGCCTTCGTGATGAGTTGGCTGACTTGAAAACCATGTTGAAGAAGAAGAAATGATGTTTAGTCTTTAGTCGATAGTCCAATGCTGTTTCCTTAGTGTTTCTATCAAAATAATTAGAACACGGATTTAACTGATGACACAGATATACACTGATTTTATCCGTTTTTGATCCGTGAAAGCTTGCTTATCGGTGCTAAAAAAACACTGATCACCTCCGGTAACACGGATTTTCACCAATGATCAGCGAAAATCCGTCTGATCAGTATGATCCGTGTTTCAAAAGAGAAAGTTAAAAGCCTGAAACCTGGCTTATGGAAACAGCATTGGTCGATAGTCAATGGTCCATATTTTTTTTAGTCCACAGTCCATAGTCCACAGTTTTACGTCGCTTTGCGCAATAATGTAACAATGAGCGAAGCGGAACAAGTAAATGAAAAGTGAAAAACGTAAAATGACACCCTACCTGTCAGGTTTCTTTGGCTTCGTCTTACAAACCCGACAGGTCTTACTGTTTGATAATCAGTTATTTGTATTTTTAGCCTGACGGCTATGATGGAGACACAAACGAAGGCGGCCGCGCCGTGGGCAGTGTCTTCACTGCCCACTTTAGCCAAAATGTCCAGTAGTATGATTAAAACCATCAGTTTAAATTAGCTTTGGGCAATGTAAAAACAAAGGTTGCACCCTTTCCTACTTCCGAAGTTACCCAAATTTGCCCCCCATAGGTATTGACCAACTTTTGAACCGTGGCCAACCCCAAACCATTACCTTTGTTGCCAAAACGGTCAAAATTGGTAGCAATCGCAAACAGGTCAAATATTTTCTCTTGCAATCCTGGCATAATTCCAGGGCCGTTGTCCTTGACACAAAAACGATAAAAATTGTCAGTTTTAAGCTGTACTGTAATCTCTATCCTGGTCACTTTTTTATCATTGTACTTAAACGCATTGCTCATCAAATTGAGTAGAATTTGCTGAATCAAGGCTTCGTTGAGCTCTACAAACTGGAGAGCAGTACACAATTGTACTTGTACTCGCTCGTCCCAACTCAGTAAGCGCTTAATACCTCGTACCAATGCCTCTAAATCAACTTGCGTGATCAGCTCTTGTGAAATATTATCGCTTTGGTAATAGGTTAACAATCCATCAACCAAATTTCTCAGGTTGCCCGAAGCCGATCTAATCATGTTAATCAATTTTCTCCCTTCTCTGTCATTGGCTACTGGGGTTACTTCACCAAGCAAATTGGTAATCATCTCGATGTTGTTCAAGGGTGCTTTCAGGTCATGAGCAGCTATTCGGGCAAACTGTTGCAAGTCATAGTTTTTTTGCTCGAGAACTTTGTTAACTGCTTCTAAACGTTTTTCGCTTTTCTTGAGCTCTAATAATTTTACTACTTGACGCGATAATACCTGCAAGGCTTGCATTTGGTCTTCAGACAGTTCTTGCGGCTTGTGGTCGATCACACATAGGGTTCCCAGTGGAAACCCCTCTGGGGTATTCAAGGGAATGCCCACATAAAAGATGACTCGAGGCTCTCCAGTAACCAACGGGTTGTTCTCGAACCGTTCATCTAAGCGGGCATCGGGTATCACCAATGGGCTGGTAGGGGTATTGATGGCATGCGCACAAAAGGCCACCTCTTTGGGGGTTTCGTTTACATCTAAACCTACCCGAGATTTAAACCATTGGCGTTTATCGTCAACCAGACTAATCAAGGAAATAGAAGTGCCGCATATTTGAGCGGCCAAAGTTGTAATTGCATCAAAGTCTTCTTCGGGCAAGGTATCCAAAATTGAATAAGAGTGCAGGTTTGCCAGTCTTTCTGTTTCTGCATGATAGGTTTTTGGTGTTTTCATAAGCTTTGTGGAATTCTGCCTAAATATACAACTTTCCGATAGAGCATAAAGCACCCAGAGGCATAGCGTTATAGGCTTCATTTTTGTTTGAAGTTTAAAAATAATTTTTAGATCTCTAAATGTACCATTCGTTACGCAATATTTTTATGGGTGGTGAG
>CALDJV010000877.1 GCA_937899305.1 uncultured Cytophagaceae bacterium | reverse complement strand
AGTCAGTTTGAATTGTATTAATAATCAAAGGCATTCAGTATATTGTTCTTCAATAACTGGTGCCTTTTTTTGTGAATTACGTTTTCAAATACTAAATATCAAACTAATCATGTTTCATACTGAAGTAAAAAGCGAAGTAAGCGAAGACATATGCATTATTATCAAGCCCGAAAATCATTCCTGGAACTACATCTGTGAGTGCGGCGATGCTCGCAAACTGACGGTAAAAGAAGTGCAAAATACCAATGCTGTATTCATAAGCCATACCCACATCGACCATTTTGTGAATTTTGACGCGATTATTCGCCATCAGATTGGAATTCAAAGACGGGTAGTGATTGTTGGGCCAGAGGGAATAGCCAATCAAGTACAGGCCAAACTAAAAAGTTATACCTGGAACTTGATCGAGAAAGGGGCCATCGTTTACGAGGTAAGAGAAGTCATCAATGTAAACGAAACCAAGGTGTATGAAATCGAGCCGCCTATTTGGGAACTAAAACCATTGTCGGGAATGAGTGGGAACGTAGTATTCCAAGAAAGTACTTTTGACGTAAGTTGGGTAGCCTTAGACCATAAAATTCCTACTTTGGCTTTCAGGTTTCAGGAGAAAGATACCGTGAAAATTGATATCCAAGCAAGTGGTTTCCGAGGAGGAAAGTGGGTTCAGGAACTCAAAAAGGCGTTCGAGCAAGGTTTGGAAGAAGAAATCATCTCAATAGAAGGGCAAGACTTTGCTGCCAAATCGTTGTTTCATTTGTTGCATGTCAAAGAAGGCGATTCGGTAGGCGTAATTATGGACCATGCCGCCCATGCCAGCAACCATGCCAAGATCAAAGCCCATTTTGAGGCTTGTCAGAAGGTATACATTGAATGTTTTTACAAAGCAGAAGACCAAGCTCAGGCAGAGGCAAACTTTCATAGTTACTCGAAAATGTCGGGTAAAGTCATGCAAGAGGCCAAAGTTATGGAAGCTATTCCAGTGCATTTTTCCCGAAAATACAACCAAGACCAAATAGAGGAATTGGTAGAAGAATTTGACAAAGCGTTTTTAATACAAAATAGAAAAATTATGTGGTTTGAACGATTGACTGGATTCCGAGAAGAATCCCCCGAACAAGTACAAAAAAAACTAAAAGTGAAAGGCGAATATTTGCACTCCTCCGCCAATGGGAAGCGCTTTCGTTTTGGCAGGTTAGAAACCCCATTATTGGAAGAATTGAGAGCACAAGTGGTAGCGTTAAAAACCAAACATGAAGGTGAAATAGCCGTCTCCGAAGTCGTTGGTAATGTGCAAAACTTCCACAAAGCCGAAGAAAATGCTGGGGCCTTGTTTCAGGCTGCTTCTCAGTTCAATTTATTGGAAATGGTAGGGCCAGAAGTGACCCCTGAGCGAGGTGTCAGCAGATATGCCCACGATTATACCCAAGGGCCAGCTTGTGCCATTGCTTGTGGTGCAGGTACCATTTATCGAAATTATTTTGCCGAGGTAAATGGCAAGATAGGGCAAACTGCCAATAACCAAATAGATTGTTTAGAAGACATTGGGGAAGTTTTGAACAATAAAAAGCTGGGCTTATGGAAGATGAGGAATGGTTATGCCTTGGCCACCAAAGATGGTTTGCGAAACATTGCCAGCCAAATAGAAGCCATGACCGACGCAGAACGCGAAGCACTCAAGGGCCAACTGAGAATTGGATTACAATGGGATACTGAAGTCACTATAAGCGAAAGCCAGCACCAGGTATCCCAGGCTTATTGCTCAGCTTTGCCAGTGGCCTATTCTACGGTCAATGCCCACGACTGGGAAGCCTTTGCTCAAGTAATTTTAGAAGCTACTTACGAAGCTACCTTATCGGCAGGACTAGTGAATCTTGAGAATACGGGAAGTAATAAGGTGTTTTTGACGATGGTAGGGGGCGGGGTGTTTGGTAATAAAACCAGTTGGATCACCTCAGCAATGAAAATGGCCTTGCAAAAGTTCGAGCAGGTACCCTTGGACGTGCGAATTGTGAGTTATGGAGGAAGCGATTCTAAGATCCAATACCTGATCAATTCATTATAGAGTATGATTTAAGCACGAAAAAAACGACAAAATAATGTTGAAACAAATAATGATCAAATTACTCATCATAGGCGGTCTGATAGGGGTATTTGTTGCTTCTTGTACCCAAAAAAAGCCTCATCAGTCTGAGAACCAAACCACGACAGATTCGGTGAGTGTAGCAGCTGAACCAACTACTAAAGGAAGAGAACCAATGTATGGTACCTGTAATTTCTCTGACGAGGCATTTGCATTGAGTATAGATAGCTGTAACTGTGGGGAAATAAAAGTAAAAGGAGACACGGTGTTGACCCATTTATTTCAGCTCAATGGTGGGGATGTACAACAGCGCTGGCTAAAAATTAAGAAGCCTGCTTACAATAGTGATTTTTATTTATTGAAGGGACATCAGAATAGAATGTATGTATCTAGTATGGGGCCCGACCCTATATTAGATGATTGGATATTATACAATTCACCGCTTGATACGATTCAGTATAACCATCAACATCAAGGGTTTTTTATTGATGCGATTGCTGAAGAAGCACAAGGCCTTTTCCCCAAGTTTGATACTTTAGAGCTGTATAAAGCTTATAAAAGAGCCGTGAAATATAACCTTGATGCAAGTAGCGCCCCAGATATCGCCAAGTCTCAACTACTGAAGGAGTATAGAGAGGGTGGAAGCGCAGCATTAAATTTTGCCAGAGTAGAGTTGCATAGCATTGTATTGTTACTCAAACGATTTAAAACCACCCTAAAAAAATTTAGGGAAAGTTCATTGAATGT
>CALDJV010000876.1 GCA_937899305.1 uncultured Cytophagaceae bacterium | reverse complement strand
CACCTCGAGGCCAAACCAAATTAGAAGTTTTAACACTTTGTTAACAAAAGTTTTGGACATCTAAAGCAAAAAACCTCCTACAAATGCAGGAGGAGCGGTTTGTTTCTTGCGAAAAAACTCTAATTTGGTTTGGCCTAATTTTATTTGGTTTTCATAACAACTCTGTTTTACAGCAACTTACAGAAAGTGAAAAATAAAAAACTCTAATTTGGTTTGGCCCTTTATAGTGTAGATTATTCAAATACAATGCTTTTTAGTTAAGGTGTTGGTTTTCAGTGATATATGAGCGGGTAGTTTAGAGGCGATGTCTTTTTTTGAGAGTATTGTCCTGTTTTGAGAATGTTTTCCAAAAGAAAAAAGATGATGATCAAGAACAAAAAAATACCTGATTTAAACTTCAAATCCCGAAGTTCAAACCAGGCGTTTTTTGGTAAAGAGTAAAAAATATTACTTACTCTTTTTGTCTACTTTTAGACGTGCTTCACGATTGGCAATTTTCCAGGCAGTATGGAAAATCAGGCGACCGATGCGTTCCATCTTACCAAAGTGAATTTTGTCTACCGTATCGGTGGGCTGGTGATAGTCGGGATGCGTACCATTGAAGTAAAAAATAATAGGAATATCGTTTTTGGCGAAATTGTAATGATCCGAACGATAATAAAAACGGTTGGGGTCGTTTTCGTCGTTGTATTTATAATCCAACTTGATGTTTACATACTGTTTGTTGGCTTCTTCGCTTAATTGGTGTAGCTCAGTAGAAAGTTTGTCGGAGCCAATCAAATAAATATAGTCAGGATCATCCTTGTAGCGGTCATCTATTCGGCCTACCATATAGATGTTCAAATCTGCTACGGTATTTTTCAAAGGAAAAACGGGGTCAAAGTCGGTATAATAACTAGAACCCAATAGCCCTTTTTCTTCTCCCGAAACCGTCATAAACAAAATACTACGACGAGGACCTTTGCCATCTGCTTTGGCTTTGGCAAAAGCCTCGGCCAATTCCAGTACAGTTACGGTGCCCGATCCGTCATCGTCGGCACCATTGTACACCTTACCATTGCGAGTACCTACGTGGTCGTAGTGCGCAGTGATAATCAACAACTCTTCTTTCTTATCGGTACCTTCCATATAGCCCAATACATTTTCTGAGGAGGCTCCTACCTTCATTTCTTGCTCTGCTGTAAATTTAACCTTAGACGATTTGCGCCCCAGCTTCATCTTTTTTTTCATCAATTTGGCTTCGCTTACTCCAAACATATGAGCGGCAGTCTTGGGAGAAATGCATACCAGGTAGCTGTCTTGCTTGCTTTTGAGTCCACCTCTAGACCAACGCTTGACATAGTATCCCAGGTAGTTCAGCGATTTGTCAAAACTTTCCTGATCTTCGCCCATAATCATAAACATTTGACTCACCCCAGCATTTTGAGCTATTCGACGCTTTTTGCGTAAGTCTTGGATTGTTTTTACAAAGAAAGCCACTGGCTTTTGCTTTGATTTAAACTTAGTGTAATCCTCTTTGGTACCTTCCCCGGCAAATACCACTTTTATAGATGTATCAATCTTTTGGTTGATACTGCCAATGGCAAAAATGTCTTTTAGGTATTCTGTTTTGCCTTTTTTGGTGGTAATGCTTACCTCTTTCCATTTTCGGCTTACCAAGTCAAACTTTTGCAAGTAACTCATGCCTTCTTTGGTTTTTACTGGAGGCTTCAAACCCAACGATTTGAAATGCTCGACAATATAATTGGCGGCTTTTTTTTGTCCAGGAGAACCCGTATCACGGCCTCCCATTTCGTCAGAAGCTACAATGACCAAATGTTTTTTGAGGTCTTCTTTGGTCAATGTGTTGGCATACTTGATCGCGGCATTGTCTTTTTTCTGACTCCATGCCACAGTACTTATCAAGCCTGCTAATAGAATGGTGGTAATATATCTCATCATTTTTAAGATAAAAATTAGTTCATCTGGTCTTTTTTCAAAACTTTATCGATGCCAGATGTTTTAAAACCACCCTATAAAAAACCTAAATATGTTAGTTGATAATTTGGAATTT
>CALDJV010000875.1 GCA_937899305.1 uncultured Cytophagaceae bacterium | reverse complement strand
CTCATCTCTGGCCGCTATACTTCTTCAAAAACTTGTCCTGTAAGGAACTTCAGGAGCTTTGGCTACGCAAAAATTTTTCTCATCGTCTAGCAACCAGATATTACACCAAATTTGGATTACTTTATTTTTTCCGTTTTACTAAGTAGACTTTTATCAGACAAAATACGAGCATTGTGAAGTCTACCTGGATCACCAAATTTTTTAAAAGCCTACTTGTATATATGAAAATATGTTCATACATTTAGGCTAAAAATGTTTACTATTATATATATACGATTTAAGTTAAAGTTGATATGACTGAAGTAAAACAACGCAACATTCATCCGGAAAAGCTAGAGAGGGTAGCCGAAGTATTAAAGACCATTGCTCACCCGGTGAGGTTAAGCATATTAGAGGTTTTGGAAAGTTATGGTCGGTTGACAGTTTCGGACTTGAAGGAAAAGACCAAAACGGAACAATCGCTTTTATCGCATCATTTGATTAAAATGAAAGATAAGGGGGTATTGAAGGCAAATCGCCAAGGTAAAAATATTTATTACCAACTGGCCGACACCCAAATCACCAAGATATTTGATTGTATGGAAAACTGTAGCTTTATTTAAAAGCTAAAGCAGTTGAACAGCACACCTGATGGACCAAATACTCCATTAGATTCAGAGAAACTTTCGCTTGAAAAGGAAAATCAATGTATTTTTGCCATAACAAGTAGCAGAAAAGTGAATGTTTGGCGGTGATTTGTGGTTATTATGTACACCATCACAAAAAATGCTTCATCATTCGGACACTGCTAAAAAGGTACATCATGAGAATAGAACAAATTTATACCAATTGTTTGGCCGAAGCGGCCTACTACATTGAATCTAACGGAGTAGCGGCCATCATTGATCCGCTACGTGAAACCGATCCATATATTGAAAAAATAGCATCTAACGGGGTCAAGCTTCAATATATTTTCGAGACTCATTTCCACGCTGACTTTGTATCGGGCCACGTAGACTTGGCCCATAAAACCGGGGCTACCATTGTGTATGGCCCCCATGCCGAAACTTCTTACGATATTCATTCTGCCAAAGATCAGGAAGTGTTCGAATTGGGTGATGTCAAAATCAAAGTATTGCATACTCCGGGTCACACCATGGAATCTACTACTTTTTTGCTGATAGATGAAAATGGTCATAACCACGCCATTTTTACCGGAGACACCCTTTTTATTGGAGATGTTGGGCGCCCTGATTTGGCGGCCAAGTCTACCCTTACCAAAGAAGACCTGGCCGGTTTGTTGTTTGATTCGCTTCGCAACAAAATTATGCCTCTGGAAGACAAGGTCATTGTTTATCCAGCTCACGGGGCGGGTTCGGCTTGCGGCAAAAACATGAGCAAAGAAACGTATGATTCGTTGGGCAATCAGAAGAAACACAATTATGCACTTCGGGCCGATATGACCAAAGCCGAGTTTATCAAAGAAGTTACTGAGGGCATTTTGCCTCCTCCCCAATACTTTCCCAAAAATGTAATGCTCAACAAACAGGGCTATGAACAGGTAGACGCGGTGCTTCAGCGAGGAATGACTGCCTGGAGCATTGCAGATTTTGAGGCCAAGGCCCACGAGGGAATCGTGGTGTTAGACACCCGTCACGAACAAATTTTCAATCAAGGTTTTGTACCTGGATCAATCAACATTGGGCTAGAGGGCACTTTTGCGGTATGGGTGGGTACCCTTATCAAGAATTTAAATGAACCCATTTTATTAGTAGCTCCTGAAGGCAAAGAAAAAGAAAGTATCCTGCGTTTGGCTCGGGTGGGCTACGACAATACCATTGGTTACTTAGAGGGCGGTTTTTCAGCTTGGAAAGCAGCCGGGAAGCCTGTAGACCAGATTCGTTCTATTGACGCCACCGAACTAGCGACCTTGCAAGCTCAGCAGGCCCTCGATATTTTGGATGTACGCAAACCTACCGAATACCAGTCAGAGCACATCGTAGATGCGCAAAACTTCCCACTGGATTTTATCAATGGACATTTAGACGACCTGGACAAAGACGCTACTTACTACATCCATTGTGCAGGTGGATATCGCTCTATGATTGCCTCGTCTATCTTGAAGAAACACGGATATCAAAATGTAATTGATGTAAAGGGTGGGTTTCGCGAAATTGCCAAAACCGACATCGCCAAAACCACTTATGTTTGTCCTTCTACCTTATAATTTACCATTATTATGAGTTTTCAGCATATTCCAGTAACGGAGTTTAAACATCAAATAGCCAGCGAACCAGAGGCGGTGATTTTAGATGTTCGCTCCGAGGCAGAACTAGAAGAAGGGAGCATCCCCAATCATATTTTGATTGACTTTATGCAGCCCGATTTTGTCAGCAAAATTGCCAGCCTTGACCGGAGCAAAACCTATTTGGTATACTGTAGAAGCGGCAACCGCAGTGGCCGTACTTGTGCATTGATGTCTGAAATGGGTTTTGCCAAGTTATACAACCTGGAGGGGGGCATCATGGCCTGGAATGAGTCATTGTAATTCCCTGCTTTTTTAATTAATTAGAAGAAACCTATTGATTAACTGATCTTTCGCAGGTCAAAAATTTGTTTATTTTTAATAAATACCAGTTGCAGAATTCAGGTTAAAATATGAACAACTAGGTTTCACTAAG
>CALDJV010000874.1 GCA_937899305.1 uncultured Cytophagaceae bacterium | reverse complement strand
GCTCAACAGCCAATACTAATTCCTCAATGCATCAATTACCTTTATCCGTTTGGTATGAATGATTGGATAAATAGAAATGGCAATGGTTAGAAAAAAGACCACAATGGCCTGAGTTGTAAATATGGTTGGTTCAACCGAGAATGGTAGAATTGGCTCTATACCGTATCCTTCTACCACTTTGGCCATTTCTCCCTGTAGTGGGATGGGGTTTAGATGAAAATACCAGGTAATTGGTAAACTGATGCCCATACCTACTAATACTCCCATAGCAGCCAACATCAACATTTCCAAAAACACCAACATTCCCAAACTAAAGCGTCTCATTCCAATGCCAATCAATACCCCAAATTCATAGCGTCGTTCCGAGGTCATCATCAATACTGTACCCAGAATGCCAAACCCCAAAACCATATAAAAGACCCCCATCATAATTTTTCCGGCCTGCTTATCTGCCTCAATCATTTGCACAATATCTGGAGCCATCGTTTTCCAGTTAATCATCTCGTAAGCGTCACCGTTTTTGTCGATATTGGCTTGGGTTGCCTTGGTCAGGTGTTGGCGAAGCGCTTGTTCTACTGCTTCCAGTTTTCGGGCATTTTTTAGCCGTATACAATAAGCCGTGAGGCGGTTTTCGGCAGCAAACAATTCCTGAGAGGTTTGCAAAGGCAGATACACCAACGACTTATTCAATTCCTGATTAGCCATTTTTATAATCCCCTTGATCAAGTATTTACCCGTAGCAGTTTGTCCCTGAAAGCCTTGCCCTAACAATACCAATGAGTCATTAACCTGAAGCTTGAGGTAGTCAGCCATTCCTTCACTGAGTAGCACCGCTTCTTCGGTGTTATTGCTCAGGTATTTACCCTTGACTAGCCTTTGTTCAGGGTTTGATAGTGATTTCTCTGCCTGAGGGTCTATGCCCATTACTAATCCCGCCCGGCTTGTTTCCAGGCCAGCTACCAATGCATAACTATCCAATCGGGGAATTACTGCGTCTACATTGGCGACTCCTTGTAGTTTTTTGCGTAGGGCAGGGGAGTCATTAAATGAATTGTCCAGGTTTTGTTCTTCCCAGAATCCTTTTTGATGTATTTGGATATGGCCCAAAAAAGAACCTACCATGCTGTCTACCATTCGCTCAATAGAACCAATCTTCATAGAGCGTTGGATCACCGATAAAAACACGGCAAAGAAGATGGCCGAAATCGTAATAATCGTTCGGCGACGATTCCTCCATATATTTCTCCAGGCTAATTTTAAGTACATCATCTTTTATAAGTCTATGGTTATAAGCCATGAGCTTTTGGCTTTGCTTCACTCATAATTAATAATTCACAATTCATAATTGCTACCTTACTCTTTTCATATTCTGCACTGAGAAAAACCCGTTGCTGATTGGTTTGTCAAATGAGATGCTTTTGTACTCTAGCACTGTTTTCTGGTTAGGTTTATCGGCAGCAATCATTTCCATATAAGAGGGGATCACTCGCCCACCCAGTTTTTTTACTTTACTGCCTCGCATTGTATTTACCAAGTAGCCATCTTCGTCATACATTTTGCTTTGCATTTGCAAATAATCTTTCTTAGATATCCACATTTCAACTTTTCCCCATACTACTGGAGCATTGGGCTTAGGGGTGAGCAAAATCTTGTAGCAACTACGCCCACTCACTGTTTCTGAACCTACAATTTTGTGAGTGTAATCGTTTACCACAGAAGATTGACGAACCAAATCGTCGTTGGTAAAGTCTGATCCCATCCAGGATTGATTCATCATAGAAGGAGGCATTTTAACTACACGGCCTACTTTGGGGAGCCAGTTCCACATTTCACGAGCACGTTTGAGGTATCCACTACCTCTGTCACGCACTGGTTTTTTTATCAGAATGAGTGAATATTGACTTCCTTTTGACCAGGATTTCATCTCCACAGTTCTTCGCCATTTTGGGCGGATGATAGTCATTGTCATTACCCCTTGCGAAGTTTTGCCTCTGACTTTGTCGTTAGATTTTTTTACAATTTCGGTAGCATTTTGAGCTTGTACCGAAGCTGCCAAGCCCAGTATCAATCCCATTAATATCCATTGAAGTGTTTTTGTGCGCATATGAGTTTATGGTTATTTTATCTATTGTTTGTTGTTATGTTGTCTCTTTTGTGAAACTTTATGGTTGACCGTTTAGTCAATAATCTTTTGAATAAAATCCCTATTCATTACTAAATAGGGGTGTTTGTGAGTCAATTAAAATGACCAATGTCATTATTGGGCTTTTTTTAATTGACCTTTCGTTCAATTATAAATACGACTCTTATATTTTTTTGTTCCAAAACTTAAAGTTTTTGGTAGTAACTATCTGATTTTCAGAAGTAAATTTTTGACTGACTGTTTAGTCAATATGAGTTGTAAAAGAAAAGTAACAATAAATCGTTACTTTAATAATCTACTCTTATTACCTTGGATCAGCTCGTTGAGCTTCAAAACCATCGGCTACACTTTCTATTACTTCATCGATAGGGTAGAGCTCTGGTGCCAAAATAAAATTGATTCCAATACCGTCAATCATTGATCCTAGTTTGATAGCCTCAAGTTGAGGTTGAGCAAAATTCAACTCTTCCATCATGGCAGTTACTTTGTGCATCCACCGACCCATTTCAGAGCCATATTTTTCTTTCAGATAATCGGTAAACTGAAAGGATAGCCGAGTGTAAAATTGCCAAAACTCAATATCGCTTTTCATGGAATCACGCAAGATATACAGCATTTGTCGAATAATTACTTCGGCAGGTTCTGTACTGTCATATAAAACCTTGAACGTCTTGCCCAATTTTTCGAAAAACATATCCAACACGGCCTCAAGTAGCTTTTGCTTGTTTTCGAAATAGTTATAGACCAGCCCTTTTGAAATGTTTGCTTTTTTGGCAATCATATCTATGCTAGTAGCCTCGTAACCTTTTTCTCCAAACAAACGAAGCGCCACTTGTAAAATCTCTCCTTTACGTTCTTGCCGAATGTTGGCGAATTGTTCTGCTGTTCTTGGCATATATAATCTTTGATTAACCGTTCAGTCAATACAAAATACGTGAATTTATTTGAGAAGTTCAAGTAGAGGGGGTGATTGATGTTTGATGATTAATATTTGACTTAAACTAAGAGCTTGGTAACCAGTGAATTAACGTGTGAAGAATTTAAGTAGAAAATTCATTGCTGGTGTATAGATAAAGCAACGCCAACAATGAATCCAATACTGTTTATCTATCAATAATAGGCTTTTTAGCCATTCTTCTTTGGTCTATTCCAGTTTGGTAAGCAGTGATTTTGCCATTACTGTCTCTAATAATTTTTATGCCATGGGCGTTTCCAATGTTCCCACGCTTTAAGTTGTGCCCTTTTGCTTTGAGCGATTCCATTACTCTTTGAGGTAGATGATGGTCGGCTCTTATGTAGTTGGGTTCCACAAACGAAATTTTAGGAGCATCTATAGCGCCTTGCATGCTTTGTTTAAA
>CALDJV010000873.1 GCA_937899305.1 uncultured Cytophagaceae bacterium | reverse complement strand
TATACAAATTAGAAACATAAATTGGGAAACTTATTTTTGTTTCATCCCTTAGTAGCACTTTGCTATTGCGGTCGAAACACAACTCAAGGAGCAATCGTTTTTTGGCATTCACCATTCTTGCCTTTTGTATATTGGGTGCTGACCGGTTCTGGCATAATTCAACACCCTGGGGCATTCCTTATAGCCGTTTCTTCCCCAATTCAGTACAAATAGTAGTAGCTCCTTGCTTTTACTTTTTCATTGTTTTTCTCCTCAACTCAAACTTGAAATTTACTTGGAAACGCACCTTACATTTTTTACCTTTTGCTATATTTCAAATCTATGCATTGATAGGGTATTTTATAGTATCCAATGCCTCCACTCCTATTTTATATGACTCCCTCGCGGCTTCATTACAATTGAAACTGGCCAAACAAATTGAAGAATACGCCACCATAGTTTCTAACCTCGTGTATACGATATTGGGTTATCGGGAATTGAAATCTTACCAGGCTTGGCTCCATACCCACACGGCAGACAGTACCTACCCTGACTTTCATTGGCTATGGAAGCTCTTTGTGGTGGTGGTGGTATTAGGCGTATTTCTGGCATTGAACCAGTTTTTACAGCTCGCCTTCCGGCTAAGTAATAAGTACAGTGTCCAGTGGGATGCCCTTAATGTATATATGGCCTTTGTAATATATTACCTCGGGTTTGTAGGGTACAAACAATCCTCCCACACAGAAATTGCCATCCATCAAACCGACAAGTTGACTTCCAAAGATGCTCCTAATATTGCCACCCAGGAGATACAACAAGTTGCCCAGCGTTTACAAAGCGCCTTGGTCAACGATCAGCTCTTTCTCAATCCCACTTTGTCGCTCCAAGAGGTAGCTCAGTTGTTAGCCGTCAATCCCAGGAACTTGTCACATGTCATCAATTCTTATTTTGGTAAAAGTTTTAGAGAACTCATCAATCACTATCGTGTCGAGGAGGTAAAAGCAAAACTGAATGATGAAAACCTAGCAAAACATTCCATTTTGGGCATTGCGCTGGACTGTGGGTTCAATTCGGAAGCCAGCTTTTATCGAATTTTCAAGAAAGCTACTGGAATGTCACCCAGTCAGTATAAAAATCATCAAGCTACTCAGTAGTCTTTGGTTGATAGTTTGACATGATCCTCCCTCTCTTCATCACATTTTCAAGTAACCAACCGGATCTTCCTCAAATACCTTGTTCAGGTAATCATGCGCCAATAACGGCCTTTATTTACTCTCAAAACGCGATTTGAGAGTTTTAAGCGCGTTTTGAGACCCCTTTACTCAACATTTCTCTCGTCATTTGTATAGAGAAATATCAACACACTATGATTTATACGACAATAAAAAAATGGACCTTACGAATCGTTCTTATCCTCAGCACTGCGGGAATCATCGTCTATTGGGCACTACAAACTGAAATAAATCAACATCGTGGAAGCAACACTCAGGTGGTAAATTCACACTTTATCAAAACCCAATCTTCCCCCTTGGCCATCACCAATGTAGGTGTACTGTCTACTGATTGTTCTAAAATGATAGACGGGATGACTGTCTTGATAGAAGATGGTAAAATTTTAGAAATTGCCAAGCACCTGAGTTTGCCTAACCATTACCAAAAAATTGATGGATCAGGAAAATACCTGATACCCGGCCTCATAGATACTCATGTACATTTAAATAATAGTAAAAATGATCTGCTGTTGTATTTAACCAATGGGGTAACCTCTATCGCCGAAATGTCTGGAAACGAACGACACCTGAGATGGCGTAAAGAAGCCCAAGAAGAGGCGCTTAGTCCACACCTGTTTGTAGCCACTCGAGAATTGTCTAGCACCAAAGGCATGATACCTGCGGTTAGGAGTTGGGTTGGCGATGAAAAAATATATACCACCGAGGCAAGTGCCCGCCAAGCAATACGCCAATACAAAGCCCAAGGTTATGATGCCATCAAACTCAGTCCTTTTTTGAATGCAACCATTTATCGAGCCATGGTAGGGGAAGCTCAAAAACAAGAGATCCCTGTCATAGGCCTGAACTGTTTCCACATCTCAGGAAAGTCACAATTGACGCATGTAGAGGGAATTGTTAAAAAAACCATAGAAGACTTTGGTGGCCTCCATGATCAAAATGCCAAGGCCTATTTAAGATACCTCAAACAACGAAGTAATACAATTGCGTCTCAACTTAGAAAGCAAAACATCACCGTCTCTTCTACGCTTTGGCTGACAGAAAGCTTCCCCAAACAAAAGTTTGATCTGGAAAACTTTATCAAAACCATTGCCCTTGAATACGCCAACCCTGGTGTTGTCGAGGGTTCCAGGTTGGTCAAAGGGTGGCTGCCAGGATATAATAACTATGAAAATTTGAGCATTAGAAACAACCCCGTAAAAAGTAAAAAATCACGTGTATATTGGTCTGCCTATGTCAAAGCGCATCAAATCATGACCAAAGCTTTGATCAACAATGGAGTCAAGATGATAGCGGGTACCAATGCCAATACTGCTTGTGTTGTACCAGGGTTTTCGCTGCACGATGAATTGGAATCGCTTCACAAAGCAGGCCTGAGCAATGCCCAGGTTTTACGTGCCACAACCCTACAGGCGGCTCAATGGATGCAAAATGGCAGTACTGGTCAAATAGAGGAAGGCTACATTGCCGACCTGATATTATTGGCCAAAAACCCCTTAG